>JAGVEP010000333.1 GCA_020058145.1 Phycisphaerae bacterium
GGCCTGCGCGGTTGGCGGTCGCGCGCTGCGCGCGGACCTGCTGGCCCGCTGCGAGCTGGCCCGTCAGCATGCGGAAATCGTCACGGTCACGGCCGAGGCTAAAACCGCACCGGCCGACGGCGGCTTGCCCAAGTTACTGGTGCTGGCGGCGCGCGTGATCGTCACGCCCGAAGGTGGCACGGCCGGTAACGTGTACACGGGTCAGGTCACGCTGCGGCAAGTGGGGCAGGCGACTTTCGGCGACGCGCTGCGCGACATCGAGAGCAAGCTGACGCGGGTTCTCACCGATGCCCAGGCCGATTCGCTGGCGGCCTTGACCGACGAGTTGAAGAGCCGGGTGCGCACTGCGCCGACGCGGATCGACGTCGTGGCTCCGAAGCGCAGCAAGACGCCGACAGCGACGCTGCGTTTCGCGCTGAAACCCAAAGGCGGCCCGCCGGTGGCGTGCGACGCGACCTGGAACCCGCGGGCCTTCGCGTACCAGTTCTCGGCGCAAGCAACACACGGTGTAAATGACCTGCTCGCGCAGATGGGGGCAGCGCTCAACCAGGAGGCTGCCACCGCCGCGGCGAAACAAGCGGCAGAAGCCGCGCGGAAGGCGGAAGAGGCTCGCCAGAGGGCGGAAGAAGCCGCGGCCAGGAAGGCGGAGGCAGAGGCGCGCAAGGCCGAGGAGGCCGCCGCACGACAAGCAGAAGTCCAGGCGCGCAGTGCCAAGGATGAGGCTGCGCGGCGCGCCGAGGCGGAGGCGCGGCGCGTGCAGGAAGCCGAGCGCCAGGCCGCTACGGACGCGCGGCAATTGCAAGCTACCAAACCCAAAGAAGCCGTGGCGGTGGCGGAGAAACCTAAACCGCAGCGGCGGCCAGTCACGCCGCTAGTCAAGTCCGCCGAGTCAGCGGCCACGAAGGAGCCAGGCGGCCGGTCACCCGGACGGCGGGGCATGTTCTTGGGCGTTGGCGTAGGGGCCGCCGCCATCGTCGCGTTGGCGCTATTCTTCACGTTCCGTGGCGGCAACGAGGCCACGCCACCTCAACTCCCGAAGCCCGAACTCCCCGGCAGAAGCGATCCGAACGTTGTAGTCGTCAAGCCCAGCGAGCCGCCCGAAACAGGCGCCCCAGGCGGCGAGACCGGGGAGATTACGGAACCGCCGCCGGTGCCGCCGCCCAAGCCGCCCGGTCCGACGCCGCAGTCCGAGCCGCCCCCGCCGGCAGCGCAACCGGAGCAGCCCCCGCCATCTCCGCAACCAACGCCACCGGATCCAAATGAGGCCGTGGTCAGGGCGGAGAAGCTGAAAGGGAAGATGGAGGAGCATCGCGCCGCCGTCCTCGCGAACCGGCAGGCGGGCAAGCTCGCCGCCGCACACGCCGAACTCGCGGCAGCCAGGGAGTTGGCCGGTGAACCCGGCGTCCCGAACCTTGATGACCTGGAGCGTTCGCTTCCGCCGCCCTGGACCGCGATACAGCCCAAACTGCAAGCGGCGGGCTATGAGGCTGACGGTGCTGAAGAAGACGCGGACACCGGCTATCCCGTGCGGCTGCGCGATTCCGACGGTCGCGTGCTCGCGCTGCTGGCCATTGGGCCCGCGGACAAGATCAGGGCCGACCTCACGGCCCTTGCCAGCATAGTGAAGCCAGACGATCCGTCGCGCGAGCTGCTCGACACACTCGACGAGCAGCCTCCGTATTGCATTTTCTACCTTGATACCGACGAGGTTGCGGACTCCAGCTTTACTGCCAAAGTACCGCGCGTACGCCGGCTGCCGACCCGCGAAGAGTGGTTCCTCGCGGCCCTCAAGGCGCGGGGCGACGCCGCGTCGGACCTGCAACACCTCTTCGACGGGCGCGGGGAATGGTGTACGGAGTCGGGCGGGCCGGCGGACGGAAAACAGTGGGTCTGTGGGGGGGGGCAATTGCTTGACGGGCGCGGCGTGCCGCGGGAGTCCGACGCCGACTTGAAGAAATGGTGGGGCTGGCTCACGAACCCGCTCGTTATGCAGCGCCGGGCCGAGAACTTCGGGGACAACCTCACCGCGGTGCGCACGGTGTTGCCTATTTTTCCGGCGGAGTAGCGGCGGACATACTGGCGGGCGCCGCCGGAACCGTCGCCGACAGGCTCACGGGCGCCGTCGCGGGCGGAGTGATCGCAAAGGGGAAGAGCGGCGGGCGGCCGCCGCGCAGTTCCACCGTCAAAAAGCCGCGTGTCCCCGCCGGATCGGGTACGTCTTCCGCGTAGACGACGCGCTGCACGACTTGGCCGATGGCGATGACGCGGCGCAGCACTTCCACCGGGTCGACGAAGGGCAGCGCGACGCGTTTGACCCGCACGACGCGGTCGCGTTCGACCAGCATATCCAGCCAGCGGGCGTTCGGGCGGTCCGCCAGCCCACGCAGCAACTCTTCCAGCGGCTCGGTCGTGGTGAAGCGGCGTTGATTGCACCCCAGGATTTCGTCGCTGGGCTTCAGCACGCCCTCGGCGGGCAGACCGGCGGTGACGGTCTGCACTACCAGGCGTTGGCGCTCGCGGTCGATGAGTACGCGGGCGCCGATCTGGACGTTTTCGCCGCCCGGCTGGTAGTGCCGCCACCAGCGCTCATTGAGTACCGCGGGTACGGCCTGCTCGAGATACTGCAGCCAGACGCGGCCCAGGTCCGCGAGCGGACCCGCTTGTGCCACGAACAGCGACGTCGGCCGCGGGACCGCGGCGGCTGCCGCCTGGTTGGCCGCCGGTCGCCCGAGATCCAACGCCAGTCGCGCGGCTTGGCCGTGCCGCGCTGCAAGAATCTGCTGCAGCCAGTCCGCGTGCGAGGCGATGATCAGCACGTCGTGGTCCAGCGCCCAGGCCAGGTGCAGCTCGCCGAGCGGCGTCTGCTCCGGTTCGTCGCTCACGAGCTCACTGAGATCCAGGAGTTCGGCCGGAACGCCCGCCAGGGTGACCTCCTCGACCGGCGGCACCAGCGGCGGCGCGGCGAGCTTCAGCAGCAGCAGCTTGTAGAGCGCCAAGCTGGAGTGGAACAGGTTGGCCCACTGCTCGGCTGCGGCCAGCGGGTCGCGCGCCTTGAGCAGCAACGCGGCGCTGGGAATGGGTGGGGCCGCGAGCTCCCGACTTTCCGGCGTCACGGTGCCGATGGCTACCGCGACCGTCGGCTCGAGGGCCGCGACCAGACGCTGCAGCGTCCCGGGCCGCTGGTGGACCCGGGTCAGCAGGCGCAACAGGTTCTGGTCGGGTAGCGCCGCGACCGCCTGCTGCAACGCGGCGTAGTCCACGCTTCCGCCCCAGGCCAGCAAAGTGCGTTCAGGCAGGGTCGCCACCAGTTCCTGCGGTGAGGCCGGCGGAGTCGCGCTGTGCCCGGCAGCATCGCCGACCACGCTGAAGTGGAGCACGGCGTCCTGGCGATGCAGCGCGAGCAGGACATTCGACGAGCCGCCGAGCGGCAGCGGCCAATCGCTGAACGGGTTACGGGCCGGCCGGGACGTCGACGGCGCGGACGCCGGCGCAGTGGCGGGGCTCTTGCGGCGCAGCCGGGCAAAGAAGATCCCGTCCGGGTTGGGCGGGACGCGTGCCAGTAAATGCTGATAAACAGGGTCGCCGGCGAGCGCGGCCTGCGGCTGCGCATCGAGCTGCTGTACGACCCGATCAAACATGCCGTGTGGCGCTGGTTCGCCGAACACCAGCACATCGCGGTGCACGGCCAACCCGATCTCGTGGGGCAGGCGGTAAACCGACGTGCGGCCTGAACTCGGCAGCGGCCGGGTCTGCCAACGGGCGATGAGCGGCTGCGGGGCCCCCGCCGGGCGGCAGAGAATCGCCGCGTCCTGCATACGCCGCAGGTCGTCCGCGACAAACGCCACGCGTTCGGCGAAGAGTGTGCGGATCGCGTCCGCCGGTGACATGTTGACGGTCTGCTCGACGCGCTGCCGCCATTGCTCGGTCTCGGTGAGCGCCGCGGGCTGCCCGGCGAACTGGGCGACGGTCAGCCAGGCCTGTGGTTCGAGCAGCGGCAGCAGCAAATCGCTCGCGTCGCGCAACTCGACGAAGAGCCCCACGTCGGCCGGTGCGGCGGTTGCCAGGGAGTCATCCGCGCGGCTCGCACCGCCTGCGGTTAGCAGCAACGCGGCGACCACCAGCGCGCGTGGCGCGAGAAACGCGGCGCCCCCGGATGTAAGCGAGTGCATTTTCACGGGAGTCAGAGGAGGCGGTTCACACCCCGCGGCCAGACAACGCCTGTCAAATGCGATGCGCGTGCGTACCACCCGCTAAATCGAGCGTATTTCTTCGTCCGCGACGGCCGGCTCCGGCTCCTCGACCGCGCGCGGCTGCAGCGTATCCCACAGGGCCTGCCAGGGATTGACCTCGGCTACCCTGGTCGATTCCCGCACCACGTCGTCCGGCACTTTGATGTCCAGATACCGTGCCAACTGCAGTACGTCCGTGGTGAGCTGTCGCCCGGCGGCGTGCATCTCCCAAAAATGGTCCTCGATGCCTTCGACGATCGAGCTGTAGACCGTTGCGCGATCAGGGTACTCGGAATCCGTGCCCGCCAATCTTGCGGTTGCGTCCGTCGGTGCGGGCGGCACCGGCGGCGTCCGGCCGGAGGGCCAGAGCACGGCGAACGACACGATCGCCGCCACCTGCACGATCGCCGCGGCGAATAACGCCACCCGGGCGGATGGGAAACGGACCACGCGCGGCGCCGGCACGTCGATAGCCTGCATGATCCGGCTGGTGAAGTCCGCCGGCAGCTCGGGCACGTCGGCATCGGACGCGAGCACGTGCCCCGCCGCCTCGAGCATCGCGAGCGTCTGTTGGCAGCGCGGGCAGCGCAGCCGATGCGCGTCGAATTCGAGCCGCAACGTACCGGCCAGTTGCCCGTCCAGGTACGCGTCAAAGAGTTGTTCGCATTCCGGACAATTCATGGGGCCCTCACGCACTCTGTGCTCCGTTGCGCAGTGAAAGCGACATCCAGTCGTCCACCAGCTCGGCGCTCAAAGCCTGCCGCAGCTTGGCCCGCGCCCGGTGCAAGTGACTCTTCACCGTCACCGTCGGAATCTCCAGCACACGCCCAATTTCCTCGCAGCTCTTGCCTTCGCGGTAGAAGAGCAGCACCGCGGATTTCTGCGCCGAATTAAGCTCGTCCACCGCGGCCCAGATGGTCGTCCGTAGCCGGCGGGCTGCCTCGCTATTGGCCAGGGTCCGCGAAACATCCGGTTCGAGCCGGGCGATGCGGGTCAGGTCCAACTCGCCGGTGAAGTCCTTCCGCTTGCGGAGGTGATTGAGGCACAGGCGATACGCGATCGTGAAAAGCCAGGTACTGAACGCATACCGCTCGTCGTAGCTGCTGAGGGCCTCAAACGCCTTGACGAACGCGGACTGGACGATGTCCTCCGCTTCGTGATGGTCGCGAACCATCCGCCAGACGAAGGAGAACAGGCGGTCCTGGTAGACCTCGACGAGCGGGCGAAAAGCATCCGCATTGCCGCGCTTCGCGCGCTCGATCAGCCGCAGTTCCTCGTCGCGGGCCATCGTTTGCTTCGCCGCGGGCTTACTCGTCGTCACCGCACACCGCCTTGTACTGCGCCGCAGCTTGTGAGTTGCGGCGCAGCAACGCCCCGTCTAAATTTACCCTCGATATGGCCAAAGGTCCATCGGCAACCCCCCGGATCGTTAATAAGAAAGCCCGATATAACTTCGAGGTGCTCGACACGCTCGAAGCCGGGATCGCCCTCACGGGCAGCGAGGTCAAGAGCCTGCGGGCCGGGCGGGCGTCGCTGGACGAGGCGTACGCGTTCCTCCGCGGTGGGGAAATCGTCCTGCGCGATTGTCACATATCTCCTTATGAGAACGCAGGTTACGCACAACACGCGCCGACCCGTGAGCGCAAGCTGCTGCTGCATCGCCGTGAAATCCGCAAATGGGAGATCAAGGTCACGCAGCGCGGGCTGACCGTCATCCCGCTGGCCATCTATTTCAGCGAGCGCGGACTGGTCAAAGTAAGTGTAGCGCTGGCGCGGGGAAAAACTCACGCCGATAAACGCCAGAGCATTAAACAGCGCGACGACGAGCGTGACATGGACCGGGAAAGCCGGCGGCGGCGGTGAGGGGTTGACTTCCGTATATCGCGTGCTATACTACAAGCGGTAACGGAGGTCTCCGCGTTGTGGAGAGCGCGGAGGCGTTTGCTCACACACGTTCGCCGCCGCCGAATGTGGCCTTGCGGACGGTTGCAAGTGGAGACCTTCGATGGTGCCCTTTGCCGATGTGCTCGCGTACCTGGAAGCTCACGGGTGGAACTTGGTACGCATCTGGAGACCGTACCGCGTGTTCACGAAGCCCGGCCGTTTGCCGATCCTCGTGACAGTGCATGAGAAAATGGTGCAGGCGGATGATTTCGAGAAAATCCAGCGCATTGTTGAAGCCGACCGCTAGCCGCGGTCCAGTACCGGACGGGCCATTCGCCCCGGACATCGAGCGCCGTGCGCGGGCGATCGCCGAGGCCTACCGGCTGGTACTGGAGCCCGAAAAGGGCGGGTTTCTTGGCCGCGCGCTCGAATTTCCGACGGTGTTCGAGCACGGCGCGACCGCTGACGAGTGCGTCCGGAATACGCGCGTCGCACTGACTGTCGCCGTGGCCACGATGCTGGAACTGAACCAGCGTCCGCCCACTCCGGCCGCCCGCGGCGTGCGGCAGGCTCAGGTGAACGTCCGGCTTTCCGCCGAAGAGAAACTGCTGTTGGAGGAGACGGCCCGCCGCGAGGGATTCCGCGGGGTTTCCGACTACGTCCGGGCCCTGGTCGTCGCCCGGGCGGGTGAAGATGTGATTGAGCGCTCACCGAGTACGGCTCTCAGGCGCCGCTCGTCCCGCAAGCAGTAACCAAAGCGCGCGCCGGCACCGCGATTTCCAGCCACGCCAAGTCCGCCTGCCAAGTGAGCCCCAATCCGTCTGGTACCGGTGGAACGAGGACGACATCGCCGCGCTCGAACCAGCAAGCGGTGTCTCCCAGCGTGAGCTGCCCGCCACCCGCGAGGACCATCCAAATGGACATCGCCGGGCGCGACCGCGCGGGGGTGTGTACGGGCAGAGCGCGGACGTGCTGGATTGTGAAGCGTTCGCACGCCAGCAGCAGCGTTCGCGCGGCACATTCATCGGCGATTGGCGTCGGGGTGGATAGAATCTCGTTTTCCGTCACGTCATAGCGGATATTCGCGAGCGCTGGCGGGATGTGCAGTTCCCGCGGGCGACCGTCGAGGCCCACGCGACCCCAGTCGTACAGCCGATACGTGACGTCCGACGGCGTCTGGACTTCCGCGACGACCACGCCCGCGCCCAGCGCGTGCGGCGTGCCGCTGGGTAGGTAATAGCACTGTCCGGCCTGCACCTCCCACGCCCGCAGCAGCTTCACGATCGCGGGCGCATTGGCCGCACGGGCCACGTCGTCGGGCCGGACCCCGGGTTGAAGGCCAATGTAGAGCTGCGCTCCGGGTTCCGCCGCGACGACGTACCAGGCCTCGTGTTTGATGTCGCGCGGGTCACCGACGCCTGGTTTCGGGTGTACCTGGACGCTCAGGTTCTCGCACGCGTCGAGGAATTTGATCAGCAGCGGAAAGTGGCCGCTGGCCAGCTCCGCGTCGCCGAGGAGGCCGCGGCCCCACACCCGCACGAGCTCGCTGAGCGTCGTCCCCGCGAGCGGTCCGCCGCGCACACGCGACTCATTGCCCGGCAAATCCGCCAGTTCCCAGGCTTCGCCGATGGGTTCGCCGGGTGGCAAGCGCTTTCCGAGCAGGGTTTCCAGTCGCCGGCCGCCCCACGGTTTGGGTTTGAAAATCGGCTCGAAAACGACGGGGAGCGGCGGAATGCTCATGGCGCAATCTGTCCGGCAAGAGCCCCGGAATCCGCGTCGGGGAAGCTAAGGCACGGACGGAGTAGCTCGACGGTGGCCGGTCCGATGCGCGGCACTCGGTCGAGATCTTCTGCCACGGTGAACGCTGGTTTTATCAGGGCGGCGTCCCGGTACGCGATGATGGCCTGCGCCAGTTTCGGGCCCACGCGCGGCAAGAGCTCCAATTCGGCCGCGGTGGCCCGGTTGGGATCGAGCCGCAATTGAACCCGAGCGGGTGTGACGGCCGGTGGCTCAGCGGCCACACGCGACGACTGCCAAACGGCCGCGTGTACAACACAGAGCAGGCCCGCGCTGGCGAGCGTGGCGCGGACTTGCGGCCGGGCCGTGTTCATTTCCCCGGTCCGGCCAGCAGCCGCTTGCGCATCTCCGAGAGTTTGGCGAGCGCTGGTTTGGCGGTCAGGTCCTGCCGCAGCAACCCGCCGCTGGTGAGGATGTTGCCTGGCCCGTCGACAAGCGGCTCCAGGCAGACGGATTCGACGTAGGGCTTGGATAGCGCGATTTCGCACACGGTGGTGAGCCAATCGGCCTGGACCTCGTCGGACCAGGGAGCGTGCCACTCGCCGCTGGCGCCGCCCGCACCGCCGTTGGTCGGCTGCGAAGGTGCCGCCAGCGCCGTCACGTGCAGCGCCTTGCCGAGATTGGCGACCTTGTCGATCAGGCTGCTGACCTGGAACGGATCGCGCACGTGGTAGCCGTCCGTGGCGAGGCCGAAGATGAATTGCAGCCCGAAGCCATCGAAGTTGATGCCGCTCTGAACCGCCATATCGGCATACAAGAGCGGCGGCACGGTTTGTTGGTTCCGGGCATAGTACTCGCCCCACGGCTGGGTCAGGTCGATGAGCACCTGGGCGCGCGGCGCGACTTGTTTGGCAACGGTCGCCGCCATGCGGGTCAGCTCCATCGTCTGTTCGAAGCTGAAGCCGAAGACGTTGTCGGCTTGGAGACCGCTGACGACGATCCAGGACGAAATCTGCTTCGAAAACCGGCGCACCGCGTGTTCGACGTGTTCGCGGGCGGCCTCGTAGATCGCTTCGAAGTCGTGCTCCCAGATATACATCCAGTCGGGGACCGATTGCACGCCGAAGTTGAGCAACGGTCCGCCGCGGATCATCTGCCCCGCGGCCGCCGCTGCTTTGACGCACGCGTCGATGCCGTTGTAACTGGGGGCCTGCTCGGTGGGCTGGATGCTGCGCCAGACGAAGGGGATACAGGTGAGGTCGAAGATCTCGGCGAGCTGCGGCGTGAGCAGACCGCTCTTCGCTCCGTCGGGGAGAACGATGCCGAGGAAGGGGCGGCTGAACCCGCCGCTTTGCTGGCGCCGGACGAGAAAGACCGACGCATGAAACCGCGACATTTCCTCGCCGGCCAGCAAGCCTTCGAGCAGGGACTGATCGGCGTGCCGCGCCGCGGTCGCCGGTGCATCGAGATTCTGGAGCGCCAGGACGAACAGATCGCGGCAACGGTCAACGCGGGTCGCGATTTCGTCCATGCCGGGGTAGTCGAAAAGTCCCCACTCCTCCCGCTTCACGGTCAGCCGCATGAGTTGGTGCCGGGCCAACTCGACGTGCAGGTTGTACGGTGCCGCGCGTGTCGGCACCCGCGTGGTCTGCAACTGAATCGTGCCGAAGTCCGGGACCGGCCAGAGCAGCGAGAGCCCGATGGGGTCGGGTATGCGCGGCGTGCAGCGAATACTGCCGCTTTCCCAGGTGATGTCGGCCCGCAGGGCGACGTTATCGCTGCCGACCAGGTGAGCGCCGTGGAGGTCGGGCGGCAGTTTTCGCCGGTCGCTGGGATAACACGCGAATCGATGCAAGTCGCTCAGCCTCCGCGCCGGCCGGGTTCGCCGCGCCGCGGCACGGCTCGCGCCGTTCGCCACCGCGGTCGGGCACCATTTTAAGGAGGGGCGCCGGTCTCGGAAAGGCGCCGGTGGGAGGCTGTCGGAATACTCATGGCGGGGCGTGGGCAGAGGGAATTCAGGCAACGAGGCAACCAGGCGACGAGGCGACGAGGCGACGAGGCAACGAGGCGACAGGCCAAGGCACGAAGCTGAGGCCGACCGAGGAGGGAGGGCGAAGGAGGCACGAAGGCACGGAGGGGCCGGCGGGCGGTGTTTTATTTGTCCGCAGATTGGCACAGATTGACGCAGATGGGCGGAATCTGAGGGGCAAATGCCGAGTAGCGAGTGGCGAATGGCGAATGACGGGACGCACCGCGTGACGCCCTACTTGAGGCGGGCGCGGAGGGCGGCGACATTGGGCGAGAATCGGCGGAAGCCGGCGCGCATGCCTCCCACCTCGTCACGGATGGGCGTCTGAAGACGCATGCCGCGCTTGCCGCCGGAGTTGCCCAGCCCCCTGCATGTCGCTGGCAATTCTGCCGGTCCCTTTATAACCTGTGCGTCACGTCGAGCAATTTGCCAGCGGTGGTCACGAACGGGCATTGCCGTCACGCTTAAGGAAGCAGGAAATGGCCAAATCAAACGACACGCTCACCGACAAGATCGAGTACGCGGAACTAGAAGAACTTCACCTCGACGCCCAGAACCCGCGACTTGGACGGGGCCGTGTGAAGAAGGGCCTGTCCCAAGACGACGTTTTGAGCATCATGCAGGACTGGACCCTGGAGGAACTCGCGACCTCCTTCTGCGAAAGCGGCTTCTGGCCGCAAGAGGCGCTCATCGTCGTTCGCGAGAAACTGGGCAAGGCTGACGCGCTCGTCGTTGTGGAGGGAAACCGACGCCTTGCTGCACTCAAGTTGATAGCCCGCGCCGTTGCAGGAGAGGGAACTTCCAAGACGTGGAGTCAAGTAATCGAAGGGGTTCCGCCGAAACGGTTGAGGGGGCTCCGCGAGAAGATCCCCTACATGCTGATGCCGGACCGCCAGTCGGTGAAGTCGTACCTCGGGTTTCGGCACGTGACCGGGATCAAGGAGTGGAATCCGGCCGAGAAAGCGCAATTCATAGCGGGGTTGATTGAGCAGGATCAACTCACTTACGATGAGGTCCGCAAGCGCATCGGCAGCAAGCTGCCAACGGTTCGACAGAATTACATCTCATACAAGCTGCTCCTTCAAATGGAGCAGCACGAGGAGGACTTCGACGTTGAGAAGGTGGAGGAGCGGTTCAGCGTGCTCTACCTCTCGTTACGGACAGAGGGCGCGCAAACGTATCTCAACATCGACATCGCCGCTGACCCGAAGGCTGCGCGTCGGCCAGTCCCACCTGACCACTTGAAGCAGCTTGCGAAATTTGCGCGCTGGTTGTTTGGGGATGAGAAACGGGAGCCCTTGTTCACCGATTCCCGCAAGGTCGATGAGTTCGGCCGGATTCTGTCGAGCACGTCCGCCGTCGAGTACCTGGAGCGGACCGAAAAACCGTCCTTCGATGTCGCTCGCCGCATGGCGGGGGTTGCCGAAACCGAAGTCGCTACCCACATTGAGACGGCGGCCGACGAGGCGGAGGAGGCATTACGAGCGGCGCACCATCACAAGAACTCGCGTCGTATCGCCGACGCGACTCGCCGCCTTGGCTCGGACGCTGTTGGGCTGGCGCGGCTGTTTCCAGTCGTCTTGAAACAAATGCGGGAAGAGATCGCATGATGTTCCGCATGCCGACTAGGGGCTTCTCAGAGTCCATCAATAAGCACAACTGCGACCTTGAGCCCTTTGCTGACTGGGTTGAAGGAAGCGTGCTTTTTCTCGGCGAACCGGTTACCCGAAGCGACCTGGTGGATCGACTCGTCGAGAACTCCATCTACCGCGACCAGAGTTTCGCCCACCAGTGGGTGGATACCGTGTTCGGCGAACTGAGACGGCGCTTTTGCCTGCTTTCAGGAGCTACGCCGGTGGCGGTGGAGGGTACCCGCATTGTAAGCACGCGCCCGTGGAAGGACCGGCCAGCATACGCGTTCTGCGTTGCCCTCGCGATCCAGGTTCACTACCGGAAGGAAGTCCTCGGAGCGATTGGCAGGGATTGTCACATCCAAGGACGGTTATTTGAGCAGTTGATCGCCGAATTGCTTCGCGCTAACGACTGGAAAGTCGAGCCAACCGGTTGGTCGCACCAGACCGCGCGATCGGTGGAACAACAGGTTAGAAGCCTAGCAGCGGCCATCGGGGAGGGGCAGCGGGGAGGTGCCGTGGAACGGTGGACGGCGCCGCAAGCGAAGGACTCAGGGCTGGACCTTGTCGCGTGGCAGGCCTTCCCGGATGGTTGGAGCGGCAGGCCGATCTGCCTGCTGCAATGCGCGAGCGGCGAGAATTGGACCGAAAAGCTCGCCACACCCAACCTGCAAACTTGGGAGAAGTTGATCGAGTTTACCACTGCTCCGCGGCGCGGCTTGGCCATGCCGTTCGCGCCGGAGGCAGACGAGTTTCGTCGCCGCGCAAATCAGGACGGACTGATGCTACTGTTGGACCGCCACCGATTGATGCACACCAAAGCAGGAACCACATACCCCTCTGCTGATCTGGCGAAGGAGTTGATTCAGTGGACGGAGACGCGCGTCAATTGCTTCCCTCGCAACTGAGCGCTCGTCGGCAACAACCCTTCAGCGACTCGCTGGACAACGTCAACGTTCACCGAGTTCCCAAGCGCCTTGAACGCGCGCGTGCTAGCTCCTGGCAGGTGCGCTAGTTCCTCCATGCTCTGCAACCGGGAGCACTCGCGCGGTGTCATATACCTACGCTCCCAGGCGATGACTGGGACTTGCGTAGTGGTCATCGCCACGAGCGATGGGGCCGTTGTCGGGCGCTTCACCCGTACTCCGGACGCTCGAAACTGGACGATCGTACTCCAGATGTCGCGCTTCTCCCCCTTGCAGTTCCACTCCAACTTCTGCAAGCTCGAAGGAAACGTCTTGATCCGTGGGATCCATGGATCAATCCAACGCCGGTGTCGCTGATAGAGCTCTCGGTTCTGCCGAATGAAGGTTTCCTTCCACCGTGGGAAGCTACTTGCTGTCGTTCGAGCATGCGATGGCAACGCATCAAGCAAGTTGGTGCCCGACAGCCCTGCCAACGATCGCCCGTGTGAGCCGCGGGCGCTTTCCAGGGACGCCGGGGGGGCCGACAAGGGTGTCGCGTTCTCGAAGGGATAAGTGGCGCCAAATTCCATTGACCAAATTGGAAACGATGGCAGTTCCTCGCGGGCCGGCCACGCCTCCAAGAACGCCTGCCAGGTCTCAAGGCAACTGATCGCATGGGACGAAAGCCGAGTCGCCTCCGGCGGCTGGCGGTCCAGCACCGATTCGATCGATAAACGACCGTGATCCTGCTGGTCGGGCCAGACAAATGACCCGAGCCCGGCACGACTCGCGACCACAAAGAACCGTTCGCGTATCTGCGGGATCCCGAATTGGTGGGGCGACAGCAGCTTGGCGTCTACGTCGTATCCGGCGTCCACGAGCCGGCGGTGCAGGCGTGCCTTCCAGGTGCGGCCGCCATCGTGGCGCTCCAGATTGGCGACGTTCTCCAGAATTACGAACCTCGGCCGATGGTGCCGGAGTATTCTCGAAACTGAGTTGAAGAGGTTGCCCCACTTATCGCATTCCAAACCCGCCTGCTCGCCAGCCTTGGAAAACGGCTGGCACGGGAAGCCGGCGCATAGCAAATCGTGGGCTGGGACATCGGTGGCACGTATGGAACGAATGTCCCCGGCGGGCGTGATACCAAAGTTGAGCCGGTACGTTTCTTGCAAGACGGGGTCTATCTCGCACGCGAACACGCACACGTGGTGAAGCCGCCTCAGAGCTAGGTGGAATCCGCCAAGGCCTGCGAATAGGTCAATGAAGCGCATTTCGGATGGTCGCCCAAGGACGCGAAAACGGCATGATAGACCCACACTAGGGGCGGTCAAGGGCAGGGCCAACGCATTCTCCGGCTGGAGTTCGCGATGTTTGGTATATGTTAGGATCACGACGGCGCGCGGTCGGGGGCGTGTAGTCGCATGTCGTGCTGCATCCGCCACGCAAAAACGTACTCCGTCCCCTTCGGAAGGAGCTTGGCATGGACCTCAACGCCCCGGCCGGGGCTGGGCAAACAACCGTGCGCCCTGCGGGAGAGGAGGGAATGGAGGTTTGGGCGCCGTCCACCGATTTGTGCGAAAAAAAAAGCGCAACTGGCTTGCCCCGGCTGGGAACTGGTGGTAAACTATCCCTATCAAGATTACTCCAGTGGCGACCAGTGGGTCAGTAGGCCAGTCTGACATGTTCCTGTCAGGGACATACGAACTCGCGATCGATAATAAGAATCGGTTATCAATTCCATTTGGTATCCGCCGAAAGTTGAGCGAAGAACGTGACGGGCAGGCGTTCTACGTCGTTCCAGGCCGCCGGCAGGGCACGTTGGCACTGTATCCGGAGAAGTACTTCGAGCGGCTCCGGGCGGTGGAACCAGGTGACGACAACCTGTCGGACGCGGCCTATGCGTTCCGGCAGTTCGAGTACTCGCAGAGCGCCCTGCTGGACCCAGAT
Source organism: Phycisphaerae bacterium (assembly GCA_020058145.1). Lineage (GTDB taxonomy): Bacteria > Planctomycetota > Phycisphaerae > UBA1845 > Fen-1342 > JAGVEP01. The sequence continues at coordinate 14,363 of JAGVEP010000333.1, forward strand.
GGACAGGGGCGGGTGTTACTGCCGGACCGGCTCGTGAAACGCGTCGGACTGGACGCCAGCGTAGTCCTGATCGGTGTCCGCGATCATCTGGAGCTCTGGCGGCCCGACGACTTTGGATCATTTGACGGTGAAATGTGGCCGGCGTACCCCGAGCGGCGAGCCCAGACGGTTGACGAGATGAAAAAGCTCGCTCCGGGGCTGCACCCAGGAGTGTCCCAGCAAAGTCTGACGCCGGCGGAGTGATATTGTCGCGGATGGGTTTCGCGAGGGCGGGATGCGGCCATCGGTCAAACGCCGGTGGCTGCATCCCACGCAAACGTCGGTGGCGCGCGCGAGCCTCCCTGTGGGTAGTGAGGCTCGCCGGCAGGGAAGCTGGCGCGCCCCGCAGGACGGTCGTGGCAGGCTGTCCGAAATCCGGTGACCCGCAAACCAGGATGGTGCGCGGGCACCACCATTCTTACCGCCGGCCGCGGCGAGTGGAAGCAGCATAAAGGCCGGGTTTCGTAGCGAGCGGTGGACGTCGGTCAGCACCCGGCGTCCCCGATGTGGTAGCGCAGAAGTTTAGCGACGCGTTAGGCGGGTTGTCCAGTCGGTCCGCGTCTTCAATCAGCCAGTAATGAAAGTTGGGTTGGGCGTGGCGGGACCCGCACAACACGAACATCAGCCGGTACTCGTCAGCCATGTCCTGCAATTGCTCGCTCCCGCGCCCGGACAGGTGGTTCTCGACGGTACGGTTGGGTTGGGCGGTCACGCCGCGGCGTTGTTACCGCGTATTCTGCCCGGCGGGCGGTACGTCGGCTTGGACGTGGATGCGGAAATGCTGGCCGTCGCCCGCGGTCGCCTGGCGGAGTTCGGCCTGGGTGCGGTGGAGTTGCACGCGGCGAGCTTTGCGGAGTATCCGGAGGTTCTGGCGCACCTCGGGCTGCGGGAAGTCGATCTCATGCTGCTCGATGTCGGGGTTAATTCGGCGCAGCTCGCAGACGCCAGCCGCGGATTCTCGTTCGATCGCGACGGTGCTTTGGACATGCGCTTCGACCGCAGCCACGGGTCGACCGCGGCCGACCTGGTCAACGGCCTGTCGGAACGCGAGTTGTCGGATATTTTCTATTTCAATGCCCAGGAACCGGCGAGCCGGAAGATCGCCCGGCGGATTTGCCAGGTGCGACACAGCGGCCGGATTACGACCACCAGTGGGCTTGCGCGGGCGGTGGAATCGGCCGTGATGGCGGCGGGGTTGTGGCACCCGGGCAAGATTCACCCGGCCACGCGTGTCTTCCAGGCGCTCCGGATTGCCGTGAACGGCGAACTGGACAATCTGCGGCGGTTCGTGTCGCGGGCGGCCGAGCATCTGCGGCCCGGCGGCAAGCTCGCCGTGATCAGTTTTCACAGTCTTGAGGACGGGATCGTCAAGCAGGCTATTCGAGCAGGGAAAACCGCTGGTGTCTGGGAGGAACTGACGAAGCGCCCGGTGGTGGCGGATCCAGACGAGCGGACGCGTAATCCACGCAGCCGGAGTGCCAAGCTGCGGGTGGCCCGGCGATTGCCGGGTCCGGGCTAGCAAGGAGGCGGCCATGGCGTTGAGTGTGAAATTGGCCATGCTGATCAGTTTTGGGGCCGTCGGGGTAATCTCGTGGGTCGTCCAGGTGGTCGATCCGCCACAGGTCCACCGACCGCATCCGTTTGTCATCACCGACATCCGCGGGCGGCTGGCGGGCGGGCAGCACGCGCCCGGATTGGTGCTTGGGGCGCAGGCGGA
>JAGVEP010000100.1 GCA_020058145.1 Phycisphaerae bacterium
CCAGGCTGCGGAGGCCGGCCCGGCCGACTCACCGGCTTCGCCAGGAGCGCGGCGCAGCAAACCGGCCTGGTTCCGCGGCCTGCTGGACTGGGGTCAGGCGGTCTACTTCCACCAGCGGGTCGCACGGGCGGGGCGCTACGATCTGTATCACGAGCCCAACCACATCCCCATGCCCTGCGCCTTGCCGACGGTCACCACGGTACACGATCTCTCGGTGATCGAGCACCCGGAGTGGCACCCGACGGAGCGCGTGCGGCTATTCGAGCGGCACTTCGCAGCCGGCCTGCGGCGCGCGGCACGCCTGATCGCCGTGTCCGAATTTACCAAGGCGCGGCTCGTGGGCGGCTTTGGGCTGGCGCCTGAACTCATCGCCGTCACGTACCAGGCTCCCCGCGAGAGCTTTCGACCGCGCAGCCCGGCTGAGGTGCGCGGCGTTTTGGAGCAACTCCGCCTGCCGGAGCGGTTCTTTCTGTTTGTCGGGACACTTGAGCCCCGCAAGAATGTAGGGGCCTTGTTGGAGGCGTATCACCAACTGCCGGCCGTGCAGCGGCGGCGACTCCCGCTCGTCATTGTGGGCGCGTGGGGCTGGCGCAGCGCAGGGCTGGTGGAGCAGATGGAGCGGACGACGGGTGCCGGCGAGGTTCGGCACCTGGGATACGTTGACGAGCGTGCGCTCGCGGGCCTATACTCAGCCTGCACGGCGTTTGTGTGGCCGAGTTTGTACGAAGGATTCGGGTTGCCGCCGCTGGAGGCGATGGCCTGCGGCGCGCCCGTGATCGTTTCCGGTACCAGCGCGTTGCCAGAGGTAGTCGGCGCGGGCGGCTTGCAGTTGGACCCGAGCAACGGACCGGCCTGGACGGCCGCGCTGGAGCGTATGGCCGAGGACACGGCGTGGCGCGAAACGTGGGTACGGCGCGGGCTGACACGGGCCGCCGAGTTTTCCTGGCAGCGCTGCTGCCACGAGACGGCGACCTGCTACCGGGTGGCCGCCGGTAGAGCGCAGTAAGCAGAATCGCGGTGCCAGCGCGCGGCACCGGGGCCCAGGCCAGAGGCGGTTGCGACGATGCGAGTTGGGGTCAACGCAGTGCCGTTGCGAACTTCGGGGGGTGGGGCCCGCTATGTATTCACGGAGCTGCTAGAGCGTTTGCTCAGCCTCGACGAGACCAACGAATACGTCATTTTCTCGCACTTCTATGGGATGGGGGTGGTAAACCAATTGCCGCAGCTTCACGGCCACTTGTGGCCGCCGGCTTCGAATGGCCGGCGACCGCGCCTCATCGAGGTCAGTTGCGAAGAGGACATATTTAACCACCGCCATGAGTTCGATCTGTTCTTCGGACCGCTGAACAACCTGCAACCGCGCATTTACGACCGCCCCAGCGTGGCGATCCTGCACGATATCCAGGAACAATATTTCCCGCAGTATTTCAGCGAACCCGACCTCCGCGCCCGACACGAGATTTACCCCGAAATCTGTCGCTCGGCCACGATCCTGGTGACGATTTCGCAGTTCTGCAAGCAGTCGATCATCGAGAAGTTCGGCATCGAACCCGGCAAGATCGAGGTCGTCCATAACGCGCCGCAGCGGCGCTTGGTGAACCGCCCCGACGACGATGACGGCACTTGGCGGCGTGACCCGCTGCCGGAGCGGTTCTTCTTCTATCCCGCGGTTTGCTATCCGCACAAGAATCACGCCCTGCTGCTCGATGCGCTGGTCACGCGGCGCGAGAGGACCGGCCGTTGTCCCGCGGTCGTGTTCACCGGGTTTGAGTTGCCGCGCGGCTATCCCCTGCGGGCGGAGATCGCGCGGCGCGGGCTGAACGACCACTGCCGTGTCTTCAACGAGGTGGATGTCGACGAGCTCCGCTACCTCTACCGGCACGCGCTCGCCCTCGTCATGCCCACGAAGTTCGAGGGCTTCGGCTTGCCGGCGATCGAGGCGCTGGCGTGCGGCTGCCCCGCGCTGCTGGCCGACGTGCCCGCGCTGCGTGAGGTGGCCGGCGAGCACGCGCTCTACTTCGATCCCGAGCAGCGGGAGCCGCTCGTCGAGCTGCTTCAACAAGTCGAGGAAGACGCGCAACTGCGCCGGCGGCTGGGTGCCGGGGGACCGGCGGTGGCGGCGCGCTTCTCGTGGGATGCGTCCGCGCACCGGATGCGGCAGATCTTCAACGCCGCCGCCGCGCGTTTCATTGACCATGAGCCGACCAACGGTCACGCACTTTCGCCGTGGCCGCGGATCGGCGTGCTGGTCACCGCGACCAAGGGCAGTTTTGGCATTCCCGAAGCGATCAAGGACATCTGGGCCACGGGGTACCCAAAGCTGACCCTGACCGTTGATCTCCGGGACGAAGACGAAGAGGAAGAAGACCGCGAGCGCGTCGAGGAATTCCTGTCCCAGGCCGCCGTGCCTTATCAATCATTGCCCGCCGCCGAAACGGGCACCGCGGCCCGCGTACAGCGCTTCGCTGAGGAGGAGCACGCCGACCTGGTGGTCGAACTGCTGGCCGGTCGGAGCCGTTTGCTGGCCACCGCGTTGCACTCGGTCGCTTGGGGTTACCGCCGCCAGCCGGAGCACGTCGCCTATCTCGGCGAAGCGTGGGAACACACGCCGGGCGGCATCCGGCGGGTCGCGCGGCTGCGGCTGTTGGGGACCGATACCTGGAAGCTCGAGGGTTTTCTCTATCCCGAGCTGTTATTCATCAACTGGCGGAACATGAACGGCTGGGCGAATGGCCGGACGGCGGTCGACGCGGCCGGCGCCGATTGGCGTTGGGTGCTCGTTTGCGAGGCGCATCGGGCCGCTCGAATGGGTGTCCTGCGACGGTCGCTGGCGATCTGCCAGCCGGCCGCCATTACGTGGCTCGAACGCTACCGCTCGCTGCGGCTCGGTGCCGATGCGGCGTACGATGTCGACGGCAACCGGCGTCCACGTTCCTGGCTCGACGGACTGAAGCCCATTCTGCGACCAGCGACGAAACTGCTGCCCGCCGGATGGCGGGCCAAAGGCAAACGCATCTGGAACCACTTGGCCAACGAGGCGTAGGCGTGAGCGCGAGGCAGGAAACGCCGTCTGGGCCGCTGGTGTACGCGGTCGTCCCCGCCTTTAACCGGTGGGAGAAGACGCTGCGCTTCTTGCGCAGCTTCGCGACAGTGACCTACCCCCGGCGGCGCGTGGTGATCGTCGATGACGGCTCGACCGACGGGACGCGCTACGCGATCGAGCTGAACTACCGCGACGTATCCGTTCTGGTGGGCGACGGGAATCTCTGGTGGTCCGGCGGCACCAACGTCGGCGTGCGCTACGCCCTGGAGCAGGGCGCCGACTACATCCTGACCATCAACGACGATGCCGTCATGGCGCCGGATTTCCTGTCGCACCTGGTGGCGGTGGCGCGGCAGGACCCCAAGCACATCGTCGGCTGCCGGCTCCAGCGACAGGACATCCCGGGCGAAATCTGGTCACTCGGCACGTCGCTCGTGCTGCGCGGCGGGACGCTGTTCGCCTTGAATTTCGCCGGCCGGCAGTGGTCTGAGGTCCAAAGTAGTCTGCCGGACCCCTATCCCGTGGAAACGATGCCCGGCAACGGGGTCTTGATTCCGCGGGCGGTGTTCGAGCAGGTCGGCTATTACGACGCCCGCAACATGCCGCAGTACCACGCCGATTCGGACCTCGTGCTGCGGGCTCGCGGGCACGGCTTCAAACCCGTGATTTCGCTCCAGAGTGTGCTGTACAACCATATTCTCGAAGAACCGCTGGTAAACAACCGTATCGACCTCGTATTCTCGAAGAAATCCGACCGCTACTGGCGGGCGATTCGTGCCACGCTGAAGCGCCACGGCCCGTGGGGACGCCGCACGTATCTCCTGTTGCGCCAGTACTCGCCTTTTTTCTGGAACTGCGGCGTGCTCGGCGCCATCAAGCGGCTGTTGCGCCGGTGGTTTGAGCACCCGTACGGTGCGGCGGTGGACGAGACGCGGCTGGAGTTCAATCCGAGTTGTTCCTCTGGCCCCGTAGCAGACCACGACGCAGTCGTATCTCAGGTCCACGAGGGATTCGCCCCTGTTAATCAGAGGTGACCCACGTTGATTGCCGCTGAGTTACCGTACAAGCCTAAGGTGACGATGATTACGACGGTGCTTGCCGCGAGCGGCGACGCCGCGAACGTGGGGGATGCGATTATTCGCCTGGGTGTTCAGAATCTGCTCGATGCCGCCGGTCTCGATCGGGAAGACTACTTCGTCTGTAAACACTGCGCGGACACGTTGCACCGCCAGCTTCCCGGAGAGCGCCGTGCGCTTGAGGACAAGGTGCTTCAGGCGGACATGATCATCGGTGCGGGCACACCATTTCTGTGGAACCTCGGCGAAGGGGATCACCGCTGTAGCTCCATCTATTGGATTAAGCCTATCTGGAAAGACCGCATTCGCAAAGTGTGCCGAGATGTTCCCGTGCTCAATCTGGGGATCGGCGCCGTCCAAGCGTTGAGTGCACCGGAGGCGATTCTGTCCGAAGATCCCGAGTGCCGTGCGTTCTTACTCTGGGCTCTGAGCGTTTGCCGGCTAACCACCGTACGCGACCCGTTTGCCCAACGCGTCTACCGGGCCATGGGGCAGGACGTCCCGCTGTTGCCATGTCCCGCATTCCTTAGCGCCCGTGATTACCCTCCTCCGCCGGATCGGCACGGCCCCATCGTCCTCAACTATATGGAAGGCGGTGGACACTTTCGGATTGACGATCGCCTTGACCCGGGGCGTTGGCGTGCGACGTTCGAGGCGGTCATCAAGAATCTGCGTGCCAGAGGCGAGCGCGTTATCTTCACTGCCCATTCCGCGCAGGAGGTACACTGGGCCGAACGCTGGGCTGCGGATGATGAAATCGTCCTGTTGAAGACGGCGGAACAGGCGCTGGCGGTGTATGGCCAGGCGCGGGCCGGCTTGGTCAATCGCGTCCACGCGGCGATTCCATTGGCAGGCATGGGCCGGCGGGTCATCCTCGTTGGTGCTGATACTCGCTTGTGGGCCGCCGAGGTGTGCGGCGCGGCCATTCGAACCGAGTGGGACGCCGATGCCGAGGAACTAACTCGCATATTGCTCGCTTCGTCGGATCGCGCGCACTGGCAGCATGAGCAGACCGGTCGTGTTCGCGAGCAAACTCAATCGCAGTATCTCGCGCTGATCTCACCGTACCTGCCGACACCGGCGACGGCCACGAGAATGACTGCCGCGAAAGCCGCACGGGATCAAGTCACTTCGATCCTGATTACCCGCCTCGACGGATTGGGCGACATCGTTCTGGGGACGAGCCTGCTAATGGGCTTGCACCAGAGGTGGCCCGACGCGCGCATTACGCTCGTCGTCCGCCCACAGCATTCGACCATCGCCGCAGTCTTACCCGAGTGGGTCAGTGTGGCAGCACTGCCGTTTGACCCGCGCGAGCCGCTCAACCGGGTCGCCTCAGCCATTGCAGACGATCTGGATCGCTTGGCGGTCCGGCAGAGCCCGGACATTTGCATCCTGGGCGAGTACAACCGCGTCTGGGCGGCGGAGATACTGGCCGTGCTCGTCAACGCGGAACGCGTCATTTCGTTCGACGGACCGTCCGGCTTGAACCGAACCCATCGGGACTTGCTCGAGGTTCTGGCGATTGGCGACCGCCACCTTGGCCATGAGACGGTAGGAACCGCCGTTGCCACTCCCGAGCCTTCAAAATACGGCCTGCTCTTGAGCGAACTCGGCGCGGGTAGGCTGCCGCTCCCAGTGGTGATCGTCCCAACGGAAGCGCAAGTTCGTACCGCCGCCGTTTGGGAGCGGTTGGGCCTTCGTCCGACGGAGACTGTTGTGTGTTTTCCCGGATCTGGTGATGGGTTGGACAAGAGCCTGGACGCGGGGCAGTGGGGCGCGATCGCTCGCCATCTTGCCGACCGGCACGGCCGTTCCGTTCTTGTGCTCGGTGGTGCGCACGACGAAAGAACAGTTCAAGCAGTCGAAGCGGCGGGATTGCCAGCCACGGCCAGAGTTTTCCAGATTCCCGCCGGGGACTTCGGTCTGCTCGCGGCCCTTTTGAACGACAGCGCGGGATACGTCGGCACGGACACCGGGCCAATGCACGTGGCAGCCGTGCTGGACCGGCCAACACTCGGGGTTTTCGGTGGAGGACACTGGCCGCGCTTTCAGCCCGTCGGTCGTCGCACGCTCGCACTGCGGATGCCCCTGCACTGCTACGGCTGCGAGTGGCTTTGCCCTTTCGAGAAGCGGCATTGCATCAAGGACATTCCTCTTGACAGCCTGCTTGCCGCGGTTGATCGGTTGCTCAGCGGGGCGGTCGATCATGATCCGCTGGTTCCGGAAGTAATCGACGCGCCGGCACCGGACCTGTCTGCGGCGGTTGTCGCGGCCACGATGCGATTGCACCGCTCCTGGCTAGGGTTGAATCATAAGCTGATGGAGGTGGCCGGACAGCCGGGAGGGCCGCCACCGACAGAATCGAGTACGCCACTCGGGGAACGCGGCCGCGCCCTTGCCGCGATCAACGAGACGCTCGCCGAGATGACCCGGCAAAACGAGGCCCGCGACCAGGCGATCGCGGCGAACAACGCGGCGCTGGCGGAGATGACGCGGCAGAACGAGGGCCGCGACCAGGCGATCCACGCGCTCCAACAGCAAGTCCACCAGCACGTCCAAGCCCTCGCGGCCATGACCGGCCAAAACGAGCAGCGCGACGGCGCCATCGCTGCACTTCAGGAGCAGGTCCACCGGCACGTGCAGTCCTTGGGGGCCATGACCCTGGCGAACGCCGAGCGCGATACCGCGATTGCACACGTGAACGAGGTCTTGGCCGCCATGACCCGACACAACGAGCAGCGTGATGAGGCTATCGCCGCACTTAACCGCGCGCTCGCGGATGTCTCCGGCCGCTTGGCGGAAAACACGGCCGGCAGCGCCCAGCGCGACGAGCGCCAGGATCGCGAGATCCTCGAATGGCGGCGTCAAATCACCGCCGTGCAGGAGGAATTGGCGAACCTCCGTCGGCGGAGCGTGCGCGTCCCGAACTGGCTTTACAACCGGCTATACCGGTTGACCGGCGCCCATGGCCCCCGCGGAACAGGCTGATCCCCCAACCGGTTTCCAACATGCACACGACCTGCGGGGACCAAGCGGCTGCAACACCTGCGCCTGCGTGCGGCAGACCGGATCGTCACGCCCCAGCTCGCAGCGCGGGTGGAAGGGACATCCCGGCGGGCGGTCCAGCGGTCCGGGCACGTCGCCGGGAATCACCGGCAGGCGGCGCGCCGCCGTGGTGAGCCGTGGCGTGCAGCGTAAGAGTCCTTGCGTGTAAGGGTGGGCCGGGGTGGCGAGCACCTCCGTAGCGGGGCCGTGCTCAACCACTCGGCCGGCGTACATTACGCTCACGGCAGCGGCGATTCGCGCCACCACATCCAAATCGTGTGTGATAAACAACAGGGCCATCCCGCTGCGGCGCTGCAGATCGCGCAGCAGGGCGAGAATCTGCGCTTGAACAGTGACGTCGAGCGCGGTCGTCGGCTCGTCGGCAATCAGCAACTCCGGCTCGCAAGCCAGGGCCATCGCGATCATCACGCGCTGCCGCATGCCGCCCGACATTTGGTGCGGGTAATCGCGGACGCGCTGCTCGGGGGCCGGGATACCGACGCGGTGCAGCAACTCAAGCACGCGCTCGCGCGTCGCCCGAATGGTGCTCCGCCGGTGCAGACGGACAACCTCGCCGATCTGTTCCCCGACGGCGAGCAGCGGATGGAGGCTCGTCATCGGCTCCTGGAAGATCATCGCGATGCGATTGCCGCGGATGGCCCGTAGCTCGCGGTCCCGCAAGGACGTCAGGTCGAGATCGTGGAAGCGAATCGTCCCGTCGACAATCCTCCCCGGCGGCGGTATCAGCCGCATGATCGACAGGGCCGTGAGGCTCTTGCCGCAACCGGATTCGCCAACCAGCGCCAACGTGCGTCCGGCGGGCAGCGTGAACGACACGCCATCAACGGCGCGCACCGTGCCCGCCGGTGTGTCGAAGTACGTCTTGAGGGAGTCGATTTGCAGCAACATGACCGCGAATTGTAGCCGCCGGGCTCCGTCCCGCCCGCGGTGGCCGTAGAATGCGCGGCCGTGGTCGCCGACGTAGGAACTCGCTTGGAACCCCATTCCGGACGCGCCCCGCAAGGTGAATGCACGCCCGCGGGGGCCCTTCGCTTCCGAACTCTGCTGAGCGACTGGCGCACCTGGCTCGCCGGCGCCCTGTTGGCCGCGGCCGTGGTCGCGGCACTGCGACCGTGCCTGGACAACGCGCTCACCCGCGATGACGCCGGTCTATCGAACGATCCTCGCCGCCCAGCGATCGACTATCCGCCGCTAGCCGACGTGTGCCGCGCAGCCGAACGCACGCTGTGGGGCGCGAACCCGCGCGGCTACCACGCGGTGAGCCTCGCACTGCACGGGCTCAACACGATCCTGGTCTATCTCCTGGCCGTCCTCCTGGCAGCGGCGGCCCGGCGTGCGCCCCGCTGCGGCTGGCCGGAGC
>JAGVEP010000057.1 GCA_020058145.1 Phycisphaerae bacterium
CTCCGGCCGGTACGGAGCCCGGCCGCCACGCTCCGGCCGGTACGGAGCCCGGCCGCTACCTGCCCTGCATGCCTGGCCCTATCCCGCGCCCCCTTGAGTGTCATGAGCACGGCTTCCGTTTCCGCCACTGGCCGCCGCCGGCCAGCGATCTCCGCCAGAAACTCGCGGGCCTTGCGGTATAACTCGACTGGCCGCAACGCGATCCGCCGCACGGCCACGTCCACCAGAAACATCACGAGCATCCAGCGAACGAGGTTCTCCCACAGCGCGTGCCGTGCCTCAGCCTTCGTCAGCCCCCGCCGGTCGAACACGGCCGCCGCATCCGCCGCGGTCAACATCCGCCCGTTGGTCCGCGCCCGCAACTCCTCCAACAACGGCAGATTGGCCTGCAATTGGCTGTATTCGGGCGAGTACGCGATGGACAGACCCGTGCGCAGCGTGCCGCTGACGGCCTCCTGGCCTGCTCCCGCGTTGTAGGCCAGATTCACGATGTAGTTCCCGCGGTCGCGGGCGTCGAACTCCGTCTCGTAGCGGCCTGGCCCCGTTTGCGTGAGTTGGAGCCGCTCCGCGCTCTGCCCGGGATTCACCAGCGTGCCTCTTACGTCCATGAGATTGATCGCTTCGGCCCGCTTGTCGACGGCGTCGATCCGCAGTTTAGCCTTGCCGCCTTGGACGCTGGTGGTCACGTCGAACGCCGCCGCCTCGGCCGGTCGCGACGCCCAGCGGGCGATCTGCGCCCAGAGCTTGCTGAATTTTGGCCAGGCCACCCATTCTGGCCCCCAGCGCGGCCACATCCCGCTCGTGAACGCCACGGTCTTGCCCAGCCCCACCTGCCAATGGGCCAGCAGCGGGTCCTCGCCCTCCTCGGATTTGCGGACCATCGGCACGTCGGCGAGCGGCTTTGCCGACGTCAGCACGTACCCGCTCAGCCCCGGCAACCCCGCACCGGTCAGGCCAGGAATCACCGGCGACAGCGGGTTCACCAGCCGGGGCGTAAACGCGACCTCCTGTACCAACGACCGCCGCACCTCGCGGGATTCCTTGACGAAGATCTGCGGCAGTTTGCTGAAGTCGGTGGTGCTGTAGAAGCGGCCCTTGGTGGATTCGGCGATCCAGCGGGCCTTGGGCTCGTCGATGTAATGCCCGCCGTAGCCGATCGCCACGGTCGAGCAGGTGATGCCGTTCTGCTGCATCGTTTGGATGAGGTCCTTGCGCGGCTCTTGCGGGTCGAAGTCGGAGACCACGATCATGTGTTTGGGGCCGACGTCCTTGCGCGCCAGCAGGGCCTCGACGCCGGGCCGCATGACCGCGTCGAGGTCGGGCAGGTCGCCCATGCTCATCGCCTTGATTGCATTGATGATGGGCGTGCGCGTGCCGACCTCCTGGAGGGGCACGACCCAGTGCCCCAGATCAGACTTCCACTGCCATGCCAGCACGCCGACCAGGTCACGGCCGCTGAGCGTCTTGACCGCCTCGATGGCGCAGCGCTCGCCCAGGTAGTTGCCCTGCTCGACTTCGCAAGCGTGCATAATCAGCACCAGGGCGCCTTTGATGAACTGCTTCTTGTGCTTGACGTCGAAGCTGACCGGCATCACCTCTTCGACCTCGCTGCCGAGCCAGCCACCCGCGCCGAACGCATCGTCGCCGCCGATCATCACCAGCCCCCCCCCGAGGTCGCGCACGTACACGGCCAGCGCTTTCTTCTCATCTTCGCGGAAATCGCCGGCCGGCACGTTGGCCAGCACGACCAGCGAATATTCCAGCAGCCGGACCTGATCGAGCGGGCTGCTGCCGGCCACCTCGACGTCGCACACCAGCCGTTCGGCCTCCAGCGCCCGGCGCAGCGTTTCGGCCGCAGGCTGGGCCGCGCCCAGGTCCCGCGTGGTCGTCAGAATCAGGATATTGCCCTGGCCAGACACGACGGTGAAGGCCTGACCCGTGTTGTTGTCCGCGAGCGTGTCGTAGCCTTCGCGATCCGGGACGAACTGGGTTCGAAACCGGTGCGCCCCCGCGACGCGCAGCGGCACCTGCCGCACAAACCGGTTCGGCCCCGGCTTGAGTTCGACCGCAAAGCCCGCGTCCTGCTGGTTGCCGCCAAGGTTGACCAGCGCGTCATTGTGCCACAGGTAGATCTTGCCGGCGGTCGCCTGCTGGGCGCGCAGGACCATGGTGAGATTGATCGTCTCGTCGCTCGTTGCGTTCGCCGGCGCCTTAAGCGCCTCGAACACGACCTCGCTGGTGTGCGCGTACTGAATCGGCAGCACGTCGAGCGGAATCCCGGCCGCCCGTAACCGGTCGGCCTCCTGGCGAATGTCGCCCACGTTCTCGTTGCCGTCACTGATCAGCACGATCCGCCCGGTCGTATTCGCCGGCAGCAGCGCCGCCGCGAGCCGCACCGCGGCGGCAAGGTTGGTTTGATCGGGGTCCACGGCGGCCCCGAGTTGATCGACCGCCACGGCCGACATGGGGAGCTGCTCGACGCTGGCCACGCCGTCGAAGGCGATGATGCCGACGCGGTCGTCCGTGCCGATCTTCGCCCCGGCGCGGGTGAGATACTCGCGGGTCGCCCGTTGCAGATCGGCAGGGATGCTCTTGGAGCGATCGACCAGGAAGATGACCGACAGCTCGTCGATGCGCTGCCGACGGTGCGTACCAGCGAGCGCGAGCGTCATCAGCAGCACGACCAGGCAGCGGATGGCGATGGCGAGCAGCCGGCGCGCCGTGCCCAGACCCGCCAGCGATCGGAATGAGAGCGCGACGATCAGCGGCACGACCGCCAGCAGGGCGAGATAGCCCGGCGAGTCGAAATACAGGAATGCCAGCACGCCCGTCCTTAACATCGCTCCGCCACTCTACCGACATTCACCACGGGCGGCGATATCGGCGGCAAGGGTGCGTCCGGGACGCAAGTTACGGGCTGCGCCAAATGTGCGTGTCGTGCGTGTCCACCACCTGCACCCGGTTGTTCCCCGAATCGATCACGTACAGCCGATCGCGCGCGCCTACGACAACGGCCCAGGGGTAGGCGAGCTCGCCGGGTCGCCGGCCCGGCGTGCCCCAGACGCCCAGCGATCGGCCGGCCGCGTCGAAGCGTTGCACGCGGTTGTTGCCATATTCCGCCACTACGAACGTCCCGTCGGATAGCCGGTCGAGGCCGTACGGGAACCGCAACTCGCCCGGCCCGTCGCCGCTGTGGCCGAAACTGCCGAGCAGTCGCCCGTCGGTCGCAAAATGACAAACCCGATGATTGCACGCGTCCGCCACCCAGAGCGTATCGTCGTCGGCCAGGAGCAGGGCCTGGGGGCGCTGCAATTCCGCGTCGCCGCTGCCGGGGCCACCGAAGCTGAACAGGTATTCGAAGGTCGGCGAGAACTTGCTGATGCGGTCGTTGCCGCCGTACTCCGACACGTACAGGCAGCCCGCGCCGTCGACCACCACATCCGTCGGCATGATGAACTGCCTCGGCCCGTCGCCGCGGGAGCCGAATTGGGTGAGAAGCTGGCCATCGGCGTCATACACCACCACGCGGGAGTAGTGCGTGTCCGCGACGTAGACGCGCCCGTCGGGTCCAACGCCCAGCCCGGTAGGCTTGCCCGCGGTCCACTCCGGCATCCGCCATTCCAGCATGAACTTGCCGCTTTGGTCGAAGCACTGCACGCGGGCGGACTTATCCACGACGTAGAGCCGTCCGCCCGGTCCGAGCGCGCCCGCGCGGGGGTAGCTGAATTCGCCTGGCCCCATGCCGGTGCGCCCGAAAGCGAAGAGCACGCCCGGAATGGCCCCCGATCCGGATTCATCGCAGCC
>JAGVEP010000378.1 GCA_020058145.1 Phycisphaerae bacterium
CGATGGTGAACGCCAGCGAATGTCGGCGCCAAGCCAGACTGAAGCCGACCGGTGCAGCCGCCGCGCGGCTAGGCTCCGGCGCCGGCGGGGCCTCCGGCGGCGCGTGCCCGTGATGCTCGACGATCCGCAGGTTCTCGTTGAAGAAAATAAACACCAGCGCGGCGCCGGAGATGATGCCGATGCTGACCGCCAGCTCGGTCCAAGTCGGGTAGTAAGGCAGCGTCTCCGGCCGGCGGAACGCCACGATGCACACGTCGAAACGGTAGCCGATGATCCCCAGCACCGTCAGCAGCGCGCACGTCGCCAAGCCGGGAATGCTATGACGCACCCGGCGGATGGTCAGCAGCACGGCCGGAATGACGGCGCTGACGAGCAATTCGATGATGAACAGCCCCGTTTGCCACGTGCCATCCAGTGCGCCGGGCAGGACCCCGCGGTACCACAGGTCGCCCACTCGCACGAGGACATACACGGACAAAACGAGTGCGGCCACGCGGCCGAAGCCGGCCAGCAGGTCGGTACGGATCGGGTGGCCGAACAGCCAACCCGACACCAGCCCCTCGAGCGTCACCGTCATGAGCCCAAGCCCGATGGCCGACACGAAGAACAGCGCGTACATGATCGGGCTGTACCACAGCGGATGGACGCGGAACGGCTGAATCAGAAATAGCGAGCCGAGCGACGACTGGTGCAGCGTGGACAGCACGATGCCCATGATGACCAGCGGAATCGTACACCTGCGGATGATGCCCAGGATTTTCTGAAAAAAGGCCCGCTGGAACAGCGGGTGTTCGAGCACCGCGGGGCTGAACTCCAGCGCCAGCACCGTGAGGTAGAGCATCACGCACATCGCCACTTCGAACAGCACCGAATGGTGCTGTGGGAAGATCATCGGGTGCCAGATGTGCCACGGAATGCCCAGGTCATAGAGCAGCCCGACGGCGACGGCGATATACCCGAGCAGAGCCGTGAGAATCGCCGGCCGCGCGAAGCCGTGGTAGCGGTTCAGGCCGAAAATGTAGACCATGGCCGCCACGACGAACCCGCCGGCCGCGAGGGCCACGCCGGCCATCACGTCGAAGGCGATCCAGAAGCCCCAGGGCGCCACGTCGGTGAGACCGCTGGTCGCCCCGATGCCGTGCAGAAAGCGCGCCACCGTGACGACCGTCCAGACGCCGGTGAGCGCCCAGAGGACGAGCTTGACGCGCTCCAGCGTGGTGCGGCTGCTGGCCCTAGCCATGCGCGTGTTCTTCCGCGGGGTCGGCCCCGTCTGCGGCGGCTTCCGCTTGCAGCTTCATCCGCCGGCCAATGACCCAGTAGATGCCGGCCATCGTCCCGGCCACTCCAAACACCATCGGCGGCACTTTGGACAGCGCCGCCCAGGTCAGCGCCGGCAGCGGCTCGTCGCCCAGCTTGTCGCCCCAGCCCAGAAAATCGAGCGAAATATCCGCTATGTACAGGACCGCCACGCCGCCCACTTCCGTCTCGCCGTACACTTTCGGCGCCGCGGACGGAAAATAGCGGCCCGGATTCTCAGCGAAGCGGCGCTGCGCTTCCGCGAGCATCGCCGCGCGGGTACCGAAGATGGTGGCTTGGTAGGGGCAGGCCGCGGTGCAGGCGGGCTGTCCGCCGCTCTCAATGCGGCTGTAACACAGCACGCACTTACGCACGAGCGGCACGCGGTTTTCCCAGGAATAGCGGGGAATGCCGTAGGGGCACGCCATCATGCAGTAACGGCAGCCCATGCAGCGGTCCGAATCGTAGATGACGGGGCCGAGCTCCGTCTTGCGCAGAGCCCCGACGATGCAGGCGGAAACGCAGGCCGGATCCGCACAATGCCGGCACTGGTGGCGAACGAAGTGCCCGCCGGGCCGGCGGATGATCGTGGTGAAGCGCGTCGAGGACAGGTCATCGATCCGGTTCTTCCACCGCCAGGCCCGGTCCGGCCCGAGGCCGTAGGTTTGCTTGCAGGCATCGACGCAGGTCTCGCAGCCGGTGCAGCGGGTCGTGTCCGTCAGGATGGCGAAGGTCTTTTCGTTGTCGATCGGCTGGCTCATTGGGTCATCACGTCTGGGGCGCGCCCCGTCTGGACTTGGTCGTCGACCGGCGCCGGCGACCACGCGGCCTCCGGGAGGATCTGGGTGAGCGGCGTGTGCAGGTACGCCAGCAACCGCGTAAAAGGCACGAGGATGAAGACGACGCAGGCGCTCACGATGTGCAGAAAACGCATAACGTGGTAATCGATCGGGCTCCAGGTCGGGTGCATCGCCAGGAACCCCGTGATGAACGGAGCCAGCAGAATCAGCGGCTTGAAAAACGTCCAGACCGGCTCGGTGCGCCGCATCAGCGGTGAATAAATACGTCCCAGGAACGCCAGCACGCCCGCCGCGATCGTGATACCGGCCAGTACGTCGGCCACGCGACCCGGCAGGGCGGGCCACGATATGCCCAGGCCGCGTTCCCACAGATAGACGTGCGCGACCATGAAGGTCGGCACGAGCAACACGCCGAGGCGAAAAACCAACGAGGCCACGTTGAGCCCGATGTGGTAGGCAAACAGCGCCCGACTGATACCCAGCCGTGCGCGGCCGAGCACCAAGGCGGGGGAAACCAGCGCCAGCCCGCGTTGCCCGGCTTTGCGCCAGAATTCGCCGGCGTCACGGGCGGTGAGGTAGCCGCCAATGGCATCGGACACGGAAAGCAACGCCAAGCGTAGCAGGCCCAGCACGAGCAGCGCGAAAGCGCAGCGGAACAACGGTCCTTCGGCCAACTGGAGCAAGAATAGGATGGAGCCGTTCATCAGCTACCGACTGGGTTCTGGCGCCGCGCTGCCGCGGCACGCTGGGTCGAACCGCAACGGGCGTTCCAGAGTGCATTTGTATTCGCTTCCGGCACTCGACTCAAGCCAGATTTCTGAATGGTGGCGTATCCTGCCGTGTGTAATCCGGTTGCCGGTGCACAAGAAGGGCGTATCCTCTGGCCCAGGTTGAAGTAAGGAGCAAGAAGGACACGCCCATGAGACTCGTGCAAGCGGATCTGGATCGGACGCGGGTTACGATGCCCAACCTTCGGTCGCTGGTCAAGGACCCCGAGCAGTTTTGGGGCGACCTGAGCACCCACGGCCGCCAACTGCTCAAGTGAGTTGCTGGAAGGCACGCTGAGAGCCTATCGCGACCAGTGGGTCGAAGTCCCCTGGCATCAGCCGGCCGCCACGCGAAAGACCCATCGCAACGGGTGCTACCCGCGCAAACGCTGGCCGACCGCCCTCGGGCGACTGGAAAACGTCCGCGTGCCGCGCTGCCGTGACAAGGCCTTCACGGAGCAGATGCTGACCCGCCTGGACCACCACTGCGGCGCGCGTCTGCTGGTCGCGCACCTGCGGCCCAGCAACATCGACGCCAGCCGGCACACCCGGCCCATCCTCAAGCGGCTGGTCCACTGCCTGCGCTAGGCCTGGCCCCAGGTCCGGATCATCCTCCGCGGCGACTCCGGCTTCTGCCGCTGGAAGCTGCTGCGCTGGTGCGAGCAAAACAACGTGTCTGACGTGCTGGGTTTGGCCCGCAACGCGGTTCTGGAACGGCAGGCCGCGCCGTTCATGGCGGCCGCGAAGACACAATTCGAGGCCACTTCCCAGAAGGTGTGGAACTTCCACGAAATCCAGTACGCCGCCGGCACCTGGGACCGCCAACGCCGCGTGATCGTCAAGGCCGAGCACTTGCCCGAGGGCCCCAACGCCCGCTTCGTGGTGACCAATCTGCCCCGGCCTCAGTCCGGCCCGGATTTGCGACGAACGGTATGTCGCGCGCGGGGACATGGAAAACCGCATCAAGGAGCAGCAACTCGCGCTGTTCGCCGATCGGACCAGTTGTCATGCCTTCCTGGCCAACCCGTTCCGGGTGCTGCTCTCCGCCGCGGCGTACGTCCTGGTGGAAACCCTGCGACGCACCGCCTTGCCGGACACGGAGCTGGAACAGGCTCAAGCCGGGACGATCCGGCTGAAGCTCTTCAAGGTCGCCGCCCGGCGAATTCCAATTCAAGAGTGCCCGCGCGGCCAGTCCACGTGGTTCTTTCACCGCTCAGCTTCGCACTGATGAAATATGCGGGTTAGAGCCAGGGGCGATTCGGGCTCAAAAGTGTCTAACTTGGGCTAGTGCTCTGTCACGGCTGAATTGACGCACCGGTGTGCCGTCAAAACACGGTTGACGGAGCACTAGCGATCACCTTGCCGTAGATGATCTTGTCGTCGCCGGGGGCGTAGAAGTCGCGCAGCACGGCCTCGCGCGCATAGCCGCAGGCTTCGTAGAAGTGCTGTGTCGGCTCGTATTGGGCGCGCCCCGAGGTCTCGATATAGACACGCCGCCCGCCGATCTGCGCGACGCGCTCCTCGGTGATGGCCAGCAGATGGCGACCCAAGCCGCGCCCGCGCTGGTCGCTGTGGACGGCGATCCAGTACAGGTCGAAGCTCCCGACGGTACACGCGATCGGCCCGTAGCATGCATAGCCGACAACTCGGCCGTCGTGCTCCGCAAAGAGAAAGAGATAGCCGCTCGCCGGTCCGCGGCTGAGGTGTTCCTGCACCAATTCGACCGCGACATCGATCTCCGGCGGATGGAAAAAGCCGGTCGAGGCCACCATCTGACGCACGGCGGCCGGGTCGGTCGGAAGGACTGTGTCGCGCAGGTGTACGGGGCCGGGAAGTTCGGCGGGCATACGGGACCCTCACGCTCCTGCCTTGTCCACGCGGCGTGTTGAGAATACACTACGTTGCTGCGAACAACGGCGCGCCTCACAGGCGGCGCAGAATAGACAAAGGAGCGTTTCTTGGCAAACAGCGGCCACCGCAAGCACCTGTTCACGTCCGAATCGGTCAGCATGGGCCACCCGGACAAAGTCGCTGACCAGATTTCGGACGCCATCCTCGACGCCATGCTCGCCCAGGACAAGTATTCCCGCGTCGCGATCGAGACCCTCGTTTCGACGGGGATGGCGGTCGTGGCCGGCGAGGTCACCACCAAGGCCTACGTCGAAATCCCCGACGTCGTCCGCAGTACGATCAAGGAGATCGGCTACACCGCCGGCGACATGGCGTTCGACTACGAATCGTGCGCGGTGCTGACCTCCATCAAACGTCAATCGCCCGACATCGCGATGGGAGTCGATCGCGACGGCGCCGGCGACCAGGGCATGATGTTCGGCTTTGCCTGCCGCGAGACCCCGCAACTTATGCCCCTGCCAATTCACCTGGCCCATCGCCTCGTCGAGCACCACGTCGGCGTCCGGCGCGAGGAAGTCATCCCCGGCCTGCGGCCCGACGCGAAATCGCAGGTGACCGTCGAGTACGAGGGCAATCGCCCGGTCCGCGTCGATACCGTCGTCCTCTCCACGCAGCATCACCCGATGTGGAACGATCGGCAGCCGGAATTGGCACAGGAAATCGTCGCCCACGTCATCAAGCCGGTGCTCAGCGACTGGTGGAACCCGAAGGTCACGGTACACGTCAACCCGACCGGCCGCTTCGAGATCGGCGGTCCGCAGGGCGATACCGGCTTGACCGGCCGTAAGATCATCGTCGATACCTACGGCGGCCGCGGTCGCCACGGCGGGGGCGCTTTCTCGGGTAAGGACCCGACCAAGGTAGACCGTTCGGCGGCTTATATGGCGCGCTATATCGCCAAGAACATCGTGGCCGCCGGCCTGGCGGACGAGTGCGAGGTCCAGCTCGCGTACGCGATCGGGGTCGCCGAGCCGGTCAGCGTCTTTGTGACCACGCACGGCACTGGCAAGGTCGATGAGGACACGCTCGCCACGCTGGTGCGGGAGCTCTTCCCGCTCACGCCGCGGGCGATCATCGACCACCTGAATCTCCGCCGGCCGATTTACCTCGAGACGGCCCGGCACGGGCATTTCGGCCGGGAGCTGCCGACTTTCACCTGGGAGAAGACGGACCGGGCCGACGCGCTGCGCAAGGCGGCCGGCGGTTAGGCGTGTAGGCATGGCGCGACGCCTCAGGAAGACTAAATCACCGTGCGCGAATCGGCGGCGCAGATCCGAGCCGACCGCGCGAGCGGTCGGAAGTGTGTCCGCGAGCCTGCGCTCGCGGCTCGGACAGGCACCGCCGATTCGCGCACGTCCATTTAGTGGCAAGCCTGCCGCGGCGGCTCAGCGCCGGCGGCGGCCGGTAATCATGGCACGTCTCGTACGCCGCGCGGACGCGGATCGTTCGTTTGACCTGGCGTTCTGGCGCCGCGCGGGCGCGGAGGCACGTTGGGCGGCAATGTGGGCCATGCTGCGCGAAGCCGATCTAATTCGAGGCGGCGATGGAACTATCCCCAGACTTGACCGATCTGTTGCGAAGCTTGTGCGACGCCGGCGCGCGATTCCTCATCGTGGGGGCCCACGCGATCGCCTTCCACGCTGAGCCGCGCTACACGAAGGACCTTGACCTGTGGGTCGAGCCGTCGCCCGCAAACGCCGCCCGCGTATGGGCCGCGCTGCTGAACTTCGGGGCGCCGCTGAAGGGCGTACAGCTTGCTGATTTCGCCAACCCCGCGCTCGTCTACCAAATGGGTATCGAACCCAACCGCGTCGACATCATGATGGGCATCGACGGCGTGACGTTCCCGGTCGCCTGGCGAAACCGCGTCCGCACGCAGTACGCCGGAATCCCGGTGTACGTGCTAGGACGCAACGACCTGATTCGCGCCAAACGGGCTGCCGGCCGGCCGCGCGACCTGGAGGACGTGGCCCGCCTGCAACGCCCACGTACCGCCCGCCCGCGCCCACGGAATCGCTAGCGCCGCTCGCCTGCGGCACTCGTCGCGGCTATACTGCTCGCGGTGAATCTTATGCTTGTGACTGATCCTAGCGGCGCACTTCGCGAACTCACCACCCGGGTCCACGCGATCCGGGACTCTCTTTGACTTGCCCACCAAGACGCAGCAACTCGCTGAATTGACCGCGCAAATGGAACGGCCCAGCTTCTGGGTGGTGCAGGAGACCGCACAACAGGTCGTGCGGCAGATGAAGGCGCTGCGCGCACAGCTTGAGCCGGTCCAGGAACTGCTGCGCCGCGTCGACGATGCCCACGTCCTGATTGAGCTCGCCGGCGAACAGAATGACGACGCGGCCCACGCCGAGGTGCAACGCGAGCTCGCCGAAATCGCGCGGAAAACCGAGCACGTCGAACTGCTCACGCTGCTCTCCGGCCCCAACGACGCCCGGGACTGCTTCCTGAGCGTCAACGCCGGCGCCGGCGGCGTGGATTCCTGCGACTTCGCCGCCATGCTGTTCCGCATGTACCTCATGTACCTCGAAAACGCGGGCTTCAAAGTCACCGAAGTCGACCGCCGCGACGGCGAAGAAGCCGGCATCCAGTCCGTCACCCTGCGCGTCGCGGGACCGTACGCCTACGGCTATCTCTCGTGCGAGATCGGCGTCCACCGTCTCGTCCGCATCAGCCCCTTCAACGCCCAGGGCAAGCGGCAGACTTCCTTCGCCGGCGTCGATTGCCTGCCCGAATTCGAGGAGACCACGATCGAACTGGCCGAGGCGGACCTCGACTTCGAGTTCTTCCGCCGGGCATCCGGGGCCGGCGGCCAAAACGTCAACAAGGTCGCGACCGCGGTGCGGGTGCGGCACATGCCGACGGGCATCCTCGTGGAGTGCGTGAACGAGCGCAGCCAGGCGCAGAACAAGCGCATGGCCCTCGTGATCTTGCAATCCAAGCTCGAACAGATGGAAAAGGCCAAGCAGGATGCCGAGCTGGCCAAGGCTTACAGCGAGAAGGGCGACATCGCCTGGGGCAACCAGATTCGCAGCTACGTCGTGCACGGCTCGACGATTCACGTCAAGGATCACCGCACGAATCTCGCGCTCGGCGACGTGCAGCGCGTCCTCGACGGGGGCCTCCAGCCCTTCATCGATGCCCGCCTGCGCCAGCGGCTCGAGCGCGGCAAGTAGCCCCCGCGGCAGCGCTCTGCGCCGTGGCGCCGCTAGGGTGCGGGTTGGGTCACCGGGTTCTGCGCGGCGGCGGCCCACTTGTGGAGGTAGCTCTCGGCGAGCGCACGGACCAGCTCGTCGGGGTCCGTCTTCAAAGTGCTTTCCATCCGCTCGGCACAGCTCGGCCCCAGCCGGGCGAGGACGCGCAGAGTCATCAGCCGCACGAGCCAATGGTCATGTTCGAGGCCGCGCTCCACTGCTTCGGTCATGCCGCGGTCGAGACCCACCGTCTGCAGCGCGTCGAGTGTCCGCACCCGCGTTTCCCAGGCATCACTGGCCAGCAGGTTCAGCAGCGCGCTGCGCAGGCGGTCCGTCGGCACGGCCGCGGGCACATAGTTCAGGCGCTTTAGATCAGCCTGCTGCCGTTCGCCGAGCAGCTCGGCGAACAACGCGATCGCCCGCCACCGCGGGGCGTCATGGTCGCCAGCGAGGACGGCGGCGAACGCGCCGAGGGCTTCGCGTCCGGTCGCCGCCGGCACGCGGTTGAAGTACACCGCCCGCAAGGTCTGCCCGCCCAGCGCCGGCCGCCAGTGTCCGTCCGGTCCCTGCGCGCCATCCAGCAGAGCGTTCACCACGACGCGCTGCAACTGCTGCGGCGTCTGGCGTGACGCCTGCCGCAGCGGTCCGACATCGAGCGTGCGTCGCTCGCTGACGGTTTGTCCCGGATTGAGCACGCGCACGCGGTCGACGCTCACCGTCATGAGCGCGGGAAAGCTGCGGGGCTTGTCACCTTCCATCGTGAAGGACAGCACGAAGACCGGGTTGACCATGCCGTCGACGCCGAGCGTGATGGGGAACGACCCGCGGTTGGTCAGCGACAGGGTGACCCGCCACGGCTCGCCGGGGTCGGGGCCCACATCGTCGAGCGTGACGCGCGCCTCGAGGTACTTGCCGGGCGTGTGCAAGAAATCGAGCGCATCGTCGTCGAATTCCCGCCAAGCGCGGCGCAGTTCGCGCTTGCGGGAACTGGCGGGTTGCGTCTGGGGCTGCGTCGTGGTGGATTGTGTGGCCGGCAAGGACGACGCCGGTTGCGTCGTGCCGCCGAGTTCGGCCTCCAACTCGGCAAGCCGATCGGCCGCAGGTCCGGCGGGCGGCCGCAGTTCGAGATTCGCGAGCACCTGGGTCGCGCTCGTCCGGTCGCCGGCCTCCGCGAGCAGCTTGGCCATCATGTAAGCGGCATACGGATCGGAAGTGGCGCTGGGCTTAAGCGTTTGCAGGGCATCTTCCGGTTTTTGGTCGAGCGCCTGGGCCCAGCCGAGGACCCGCCGGACGAAAGCGTCGCTCGGGGCACGTTCGAAGGCCGCGACCGCCCGGGGCAGCGCCAGGTGGGGCTGCGGATCGAGCGTGCAGTAGTACCAGGCGGCTTGGGCAACCTCGCCCACCG
>JAGVEP010000052.1 GCA_020058145.1 Phycisphaerae bacterium
CGAGCAGGCGAGTGCGGGCGGCGACGACGTAGCGTCCGGCGCCGCCCGGCCGCTGCGTCGGATGCAGCCGCTCATTTCGGCCCTGTTTCTGCCTGTGAGAGCCGCAGTCGCGCCGCCGCGGCTTGTTCCTGCCTTCCGGACGACTCGTACAACTCGACCAGGCTCGCCAGCGCGAGCCGAACGGCGCGGTGCTTCGGGCCGAGCGCTGCGAGCAGTGTGTCGCTGCACCGCGACAGCCGCGCCTCCGCTTCGTCGTATCGTTGAAGTGCCGTCAGGCAGCGGCCGTAGTGGACGCCCAACATGGCCGTATCGGGCTGACCCTCGCGCGTCCGCGCTGCGATCTGCTCGGCCTCTCGCAGCGCTGGTTCGGCCTCTTGGGCCCGTCCCTGATCCAGCCGGGCGCGTCCCAGCCCGGCAAGACCCTGAACCGTGGTTGGGTGCTGCTCGCCAAGGGCGCGACGCGCAACCTCAAGTCCTTCGGACATGAGGGTTTCTGCCTCGCGCGGTTGTTCCCGGTCGAGCAGCACGCGTCCAAGCGTGATGAGGCTTTCGGCCAGATGCGGGCTACCGGAGTCCAGAATCCGACGCCGCAAGGCGAGTGTCGCGCGGCAAAGCTGCTCGGCCGCTTCCAGGTCGCCTTTCTGATAGAGCACGCGCGACAGGTTGTGTTGCAGCAGGGCCACGTCCGGGTGCTCATCACCGAGCACCTGGCGATTCATCGCCAGGCCTTCGGCGAATAGGTCTTCGGCTGACTGAAAGTCCTCACGATCCGCCAGCACCATCGCGAGGTTGTTCAACGCGGTTGCGAGCCGCGGGTGTGCGCTGCCGTAGAGCTTGCGGGCCAGCGCCAGTCCCTCACGACAGAGCGCCTCGGCCGTGTCGAGATTGCCCTGCTTGTGCAGACACAGCGCCAGGTTGTTGAGCGTGTCAGAGGCCACCGGGCTCTCGGCGCCCAGGATCTCCCGGCGTACCCGCAGCGCATGCCGCAGCGGCGCCTCGGCGGCGGCGTGCTCGCCCTTGGCGATCAGGAGGACGCCGAGTGCGTTCTCGCTCTGGGCCGTGTCGGCATCCTCGTCGCCCAGGACGCGCCGCCGCGTCTCCAGCAGTTCGCGCATCAGCGGCTCGGCCGCGGCGTAATCGCCGCGCATGTAGAGCAGCGTCGCCAGGTTGTTCAACGCCTGAAGGCCGCGCGGGTGTTCGCCCTCGCCGCGCCGCCAGTAGATCTCGCGTGCTTCGCGCAGCAGCGGTTCCGCCTCGGCCAGCTTGCCCTGGTTGACGCGCAGCAGCGCCAGGCTGGTCAGCTCGATGCACAGGTCGGGGTCGTCGTCGCCTATCAGCTTGCGGTGCAGCTCGAGCGCTTCGAAGACCAGCGGCTCGGCCTCGTCCAGCCGCCGCGTGGCCTGAAGGAAATCGGCCAGGTTGTTCAGGCTGGTGAGCGTGTCGGGGTGGCTGTTTCCCAGCAGCTTGCGGCGCACGGCCAGCGCTTCGCGAAACAGCGGCTCCGCCTCGGCGAATTGCCCTTTCTGCTGTAACAAGCAGGCGAGATTGTCTAGGCTGGTGGCGACGTCGCGGTGCTCGGCCCCCAGCAGCTTGCGGCGCATGGCCAGGGCCTGGCGGTAGAGCGGTTCGGCGGCGTCCAACTGATGACGGAAATAGAGCGTCAATGCCAGGTTGTTCAGGCCGTTGGCGATTTCGGTTGCTTCGTCGCCCAGCAGCCGGCGATAGATGGCCAGCGAACGCTCGAACAGCTCCTGCGACGCCTGGAAGTCCCCCGCGTCCCGGAGCACGCTGGCCAGGTTGTTCAGGCTAAGGGCAAACTCGACGTGCTCCTCGCCGAGTTGCTGGCGGCGGAGCTCGAGCGCGGCGCGGGCGTGCTTCTCGGCCTCCTCGAGCTGATGCAAGCTAGAATACGTGTGGCCGATCGTGTCGTGCACCGACGCCGCCACCAGCGGCTGAGCCGATAGCTCCTTGTCCACGCGTCCGGCGGCGTCAGCCAGCATCTCGCGCAGCACGCCCGTGTCGCGGCCCTGAGCCGTGTCGGGGTTGACGGACGTGATCATCCGCTCCAGGAACTGCTGGATCTGGCGGGCCCGTTCGGTCTCCCGCTCCGCGTCCACGCGGCGCTGTTCGCCGACCTGCTCCGCGGTCTGGGCCTTGTTCCGCTCTTGCGTAGCTAGGACGGCCTGCCAGGTCGTGCCGATCACCCCCGCGGTCAAGGCGACCAGCGCCGCCAGCAGGCCGCCCGCCAGGGCCTTGTTCCGCTGCGCAAACTTGCGGAGCTGGTACGCGACCGTCGGCGGGCGGGCCAGGATCGGCTGGTCGTGCAGATAGCGCCGCAGGTCGGCGGCCAGGTCCGAGGCCGAGGTGTAGCGCCGCGTTTTGTCCTTCTCGAGCGCTTTGGCGACGATGGTGTCGAGGTCGCCGCGGAACTGCGGCGTGACCGCGGCCAGCCGCGCGGGCTCCTGCGTGCGGATCACGTCGAGGGCCTGCGCGAGGCTCTGGTCGCGGAGGTCGTGGGGGAGCCGTCCGGTCAGCAGCTCGAAGGCGATCACCCCGAGGGCGTAAACGTCAGACCGCGTATCGAGCTCGTGCGGGTCGCCGGCCACTTGCTCGGGGCTCATGTAAGCCAGTGTGCCGATCAGGGCCCCGGCCTCCGTGTGCATGGTCGTGACTTGCACGTCGGTGTCGGTGCAGCGGGCGATGCCGAAGTCGAGGATCTTGGGTTGGCCCCGCTCCCCCACCAGGATGTTCCCTGGCTTCAGGTCGCGGTGGATCACGCCGCGCTGATGGGCGTACTGGACAGCATCGCACACCGCGGCCAGCAGTTCGAGGCGGGCGCGCACGTCCAGGCCGTGCAGCTTGGCGAACGCGGTCAACGACTGCCCGGCGACGTACTCCATCGCGAAGTAGGGCACGTCGCGGCCGCCCAGTTCGGCGAGCCCCGCCTCAAAGACCTGTGCAATTCCCACGTGCTGGAGGCGCCCGAGAATCTGGGCTTCAAACTCCATGCGGCGCCGCCGCTCCGGCGAGACCAACTCGGGCGGCAGCAGCTTGAGCGCCACCGGCCGCCGCGGGTTGTCCTGCTCCGCGCGATAGACGGCCCCCATGCCGCCGCGGCCGATGCACTCGAGCAGGCGATAGTGTCCGATGCGCTCGGGCAGACACCCCTCCCACGCACTACCCCGCGGGACGTATGGGGCCGTCGGGAAGGCGGCGGAATCGTCGTCGTGTGCTAAAAGCGACTCGACTTCGGTCCGCAGCCCGGTGTCCGGCCCGCAAACCCGATCGACGTACGCAAGGCGTCCCGCCGGGGGCTGCCGACAGGCCTCCAGGAACAGTTCACGAACGCGTTGGAACTCTGCTCGCGTCATAGGTGCGGCTTATCTGACCGGCTGAGCTCGCGCCGCAGCCACGCGCGGGCCAGGCGCCAGTCGTCTTCGACGGTCCGTGTGGAGACGCGCAAAACCTCGGCCGCTTCCGCAGTCGTCAGGCCGCCGAAAAAGCGCATTTGCACCACTTGCGCCTGGCGTTGGTCCAGGTCCGATAACCCACACAAGGCGTCGTCGAGGGCCAGGAGTTCCACATCGCGCTGCGGGAAAACGGCGACCGCGTCGTCGAGGGTGATCTTCTGCCAGCCTTCGCCGCGCTTGGTTGCCTGCCGGCCGCGGGCGGCGTCGACGAGGATGCGCCGCATGGCCTGGGCGGCGATCGCGAAGAAGTGCGTGCGGTCCTGCCACTCCACGCGCGTCTGATTGATGAGCTTCAGGTAGGCCTCATGGACGAGGGCGGTGGGCTGGAGCGTCAGGTCCGCGGGTTCACGCCGGAGCAAGCGCTGGGCCAGGGCGTGCAACTCGTCGTAGACGAGTGGTAGCAGCCGGTTGGCCGCGGCCTCGTCGCCGCGACGGGCAGCGAGTAGCGTCTGCGTGGTGTCGAGTTGGTCCGTCACGCCCATATCCACCAAATCAGATAGGTAGAAAAGGTCCGGATCTGACTGCGGCCCTGGGAATAGTTTATCGCGTCTACCTACGTGGCCACAAGGGCCGAACGGCGGAACCGCCTTAGCGCGTGACTCGTAGTCCACGCCCCGCGGTCCGGCAGTACGCGGCGCGTGCCGCGTACACCAATAAGGAGAAAGCCATGAAACGCACCCTGCTACATCAAGTGACGGCAACGCACGTGAAACGTCAGGAAGGTCGTAGATGGGGCCCTGCCGGCCGGTCGTGGGGGCCGGGTGGGCTGGCGCTGCCCGCCGTCCTGGTTCTGTGCCTGGGCCAGCCAGGGCTGTACGCCGGGCCGCTCGTGGTCGTCAAGGCGGAAAACGCGCTGTCGTTCACCCTGGTGGCCACGCATGGTGCGGCCATGCCGGCCCACGCGCACGTCGAGGCCGGCTTGCCGGCGCTCTTCTGGAGCACGCCGTTCACTGTCACGACGTTCGCCGGGCCGGGACAGAGCGTCACCGTGAGCCTGGAGGCGCAGCACCTGGTGGGGCCTCACGGGGAGCCCGCCCCGGGGCCGCTCTGGGCTGCTCCGGTGTGGTGGGTGGGGGGGGCGTTCCGTGGGGTCGTGGCCGCGCCGGCCGGGGCTGCGCTTCTCCACGGGTGGCACGACGACGTGTTCGCCGGCACCCTGACGGTGACCTTCGCCCCCCTCCCCGCCCCACCGGGAGTGATCACCGGGTTCACCTTCGTCGCCGCCGGAAGGCATGATCCGGAGAACTGCGAGGCGCTGACCGCAGTCTGCACCGGCCAGCAGGCGTGGCCGCCCACGCCGAGCCAGGCGGTCAGCTCCGCCGCCCTGGTGATCGACGGCGGCACGTACGACGTTGCGATCTCGATCGTGGCGACCGGGATCAGCCGCTTCGACCTGCTGGGCGCCCAGATTCGTCTGGGCGAGCCGGGCCAGAACGGTCCGGCGATTTTCGACCTCGGCGGAGGTCCGGAATGGACCGAGTTGGAGGACGGCAGCCTCGCGCGGCTGTTCGACGCCCCGTTCCCGCCGCAGTACTACAACGCCCTGGTGACGGGGAACACCTACGTCAACCTGGAGACGATCCAATATCCCATGGGCGAGATCCGCGGCCAGTTGCTCCAGCCGACGCTGTATTCCAACAGCGGCGACCTGAACGACCCGTTCAAGGTCACGCGCGCCGGCGGCCACTGCGACGTTGACGGGGACGCCTCCGACGTGCAAACGGCGCTCGGCCTGAGCGTCAACGGCTGGAGCACGCTGGCCACCGCGAATCACTCCCTCGCCGACGATTTCGAGGTGCCGCCGGGCCAGATCTGGGTCATCGACGGCATCACTCTGTACCTGTACCAGACCGACGCGACGACCCCGACGATCACGAGCGTCGACTACGCGTTCTCGCCGATTGACTTGCTCGGGCAGCCGCAACCTCCGTGGACCAACGTCCCGGCCGCCCCAACACTCACCGACACGTTTAAGAAGCGGGATACCGACCTGCCCAGCGGCTATTGCGGGCGGCGGGCGCAACACGTATTCGTGCCGATCTCCCCGGCGTACGAAGCCCAGGAGGGCCGGCACTGGCTGGCGTGGCGGAGTAATGGCTCGACCGGCTACTCGGGGCCATGGAACCCGCCGGTCGTCATCCCGGGCCAGAACCAGAAGCCTGGGGCCAACGGGCTGTTGTCCAGCGCCGGGGCCCCCTACGCGTATGTCTACGACAGCGGCCCGGCGGGGACGCAGCAGGACTTCGTATTCCAGTTGACGGGCTTCGCCATCGATGCGGCCGAACAGTCCGTCCTGTGGGACACCGGCGCCCCGCACGAGGTCGTCTACAACGGACAAACCATATACCTCGGTTTCTCGTCCGGCAACCTGCCGGATAAGCCGCAACGGTGGGCCGCCATCCCCTTCCGCATTCCGCCCGCCGGCGCGGTCATCACCCGCATCGACGTGGACTGGTTCATCAGCGCAGGCTACGAGGCCGCGACGGTGAACTACATTATCTGGCAGCGGCAGGGGCTCGCACCGCCCCAGCCGGGCCACGAGGTCTCGTTTGGCGTGCTCGGCCCCTACGCCGTGGGCGTGGACGACCCGCGCGTGCCCGAACTTGATGACTGGCTGCACAGCTACCCCGGTCTGAACATCCCCCTCGCGTCCGGAGACTACTACCTCACGATTTATGCGGAAGGAATCGGTCCGGGCAACACCACGGGCTACAGCGACACGCCGTGGCTGACCGGCGGCGACCTCCAGGATGAGGCGCTGGAACAACCCTTCATGTGGCGGTCGGCGTCGTTTCCCACGCCCGGCTTCGAACCCTACGACAACCCGGCTATCCAGCCCACGCCGGGACAGGACCCAGACGACCGCTGGAACCCGTGCTTCGCGATCTGGGGCGTTATAAATGGCCAGGGCGATCCCCCGCAGATCGTGGTCCAGCCCGCGTGGACCGCGGTTCTGGTGGGCCAGGATGCCGCCCTGAGTGTCACGGCGTCGGGTACGGCGCCGCTGTCGTACCAGTGGTTCTACGGCGGCCTGCCGGTTGCCGGCGCTACGTCGTCGACGCTGGTAGTCCAGAATGCCCAGCACTTCAACCACGGTAACTACTACTGCGAGGTCAGCAACGCCTGGGGCACGGCGTGTAGCGCGAGTGTCAAGCTCGAGGTGTACGTCGAGGGGCGGCCGCCACCGGTGACGTTGGGCTGCTGCTTCATCCCCGACGTGTGGCTGGCCCCCGCGGTTCCCTGGAATCGCGATAGCGATCAAAACAAGATCGATGACCTGATCGACGCGGCCCCCTCCGGGCCTCAGGACATCATCGTGGACTTCCGCGTGTGTATCGAGGATTGGCACCTCGATATGTTGGAGAACCTGTCGACCGGTAGCGTGCAGTACAAGTTCTGCATGGTCACGGCCGTGGCGATGACTGGCGTTTCGTACGGCGATATCGTGGCCCTCGCCACGGAGCCATACATCGCGCTGATCGAGCGTCAGATCGGGTTCACGGCCGCGCTGGACGTCAGTCTGCCGACGATCCGCGTGACCGGCCCGCCGGGCTGCCCGCCCGGGGGCGAAAGCGTATCCGGGTGCTTCCCGACGATGGATGGTTCGGGCGTCAACGTCGTGGTCATGGACACCGGCGTGGACGATCCGGGCTTCGTCGGATTCCTCGGGCCGGGCGTGACACATGCCACCTTCGCGGGAGCCACCAGCGGCGGCTTCAATGTGGTCGGTGTGCCGCTACCGCTGCCCGTCGGGCCGCAGCCGAACCCGGACGACGACAATGGTCACGGGACGCACGTCGCCAGCATCATCCTGGGCCGCGGTGCCGGGAGCGTGTCGCGCGGCGTCGCACCCGGCGCCGGGTTGATCGATGTAAAGGTCCTGGACGCGCTCGGCAATGGTGGAACCTACCCCATCATGTACGCTCTGGAACGGCTCGGCGGCGATCTCAGCGCGAACACAGACGTGATCTGCATGGCGTTCTGCGCGAACGAGTGGTCGAACGGCGTCGAGTCCTTTAGCCAGATGATCAATCGCGCGGTGGATCTGGGACACGTCGTCGTCGCCGCCAGTGCGGCTCCGATGCCTGGCCCGCCGCCGCTGACTACGGATGTGAATTACCCGCCCGCCGCTGCCGACCTGGCAATCGCCGTGACGGCGTTGGACGATGGCGGCACGCCGGATCCGGCGGACGACGTGCTGGCCCCGGTGTCGATGCCGGGCCCGCGCGATAGCGACGGCGACTTCGATCTCATGGACGAGATCAAGCCGGAAGTCACCGCGCCGGGTGTGGATATAGAGGCCGCGGCCAGCGACAGCGTTGATGGCGCAGTCGAGATGTCCGGCACGAGCATGGCTGCCGCGCACGTCGCGGGACTGGCGGCCCTCGCCATCCAGTCCCGGCCCAGTATCAACGCCTTCTCCGTCCGGCAGGGCATCCTGGTCACCTCGGAGTTGCCGCCGGGCGTGTTCCCAACCCCGCCGGGTGCCGGCCTGGGCTGGAACGACGAGTGGGGCTTTGGCGTCGTTGACGCCTACGGGCTGCTCGACGCGGTGGGCTGCCTGGCCGACCCAAGGCTCGAGCGGGGTCCGGCGCCGCCGCAGAACCCGTGGGATCCGGGGGATCCGCCTTGGGAGATCATCGAGGCGTTCCCGTACCCCGCTATCTCGGGCGATGATGTCACGCTGACCGTGCACATCCGCAACCCGGGTCCGTTTCCCGCGCGTGACGTACACGTCAAGTTCGGCGTGTACAGTTTCTCGACGGGGTATGGGCGCAGCTTTCGGCACCTGGGTACGGAAGTCGTGACCGAAATTCCGGTTTCTGCGCCAGCGGTGGCGGTGTCGCACACCTTCAAGATGCGCGACTACGACGTGTGCGTGAAGGTGGAGATCGGCTACTTCTGCGACACCAACTACGGCAATAACGAGGCGGAGCGCAACATCCACCCCACGGCGTCTCCGGTGTATTTCCAGATGCAGAATTTCGCCAGCGCAGGCCCGCTCGAGATCACGTTCGTTCCGCTCGAACCGCACGCCGATTGGACCGTCCAGATTACGCCGTCAACCGTGACCCTTGACCCCAACGACAACCCGGTCACCATCGAGGTCCTGCCCATTCCGGTCTTTGGTCTGCCGGACGGTACTACCGAGCGCATCAACATCGGTGCGTACGGGGGCGGGATGCTGCTGGGCGGCGTGATCGTCGAGGCCATCATGCGCGACTGCAACGGCAACGGGATCGACGACTGGTTCGACATCCGCGACGGCACGTCGCTGGACGTGAATGGTGATGGGATTCCGGACGAGTGCTTGCTGGGCGACTTGGACTGCAACGGCTGGGTCGACTTTGAGGACATCAACCCGTTCGTGCTGGCGATCGCCGACCCCGTCGCGTACCAGACCGCCTATCCGGACTGCAACTTCCTGAACGGCGACTGCAACGGTGACGGAATAGTCGATTTCGACGACATCAACCCGTTTGTAGTGCTCCTGAGCGGCGGCTAGTAGACCAGCCGGAACCCTCAGGGTGTTCTAAAGTGCCCCGGCCCTTCTCACGGAAGGGTCGGGGCATCTGCTCATGCGCTTTACGTCCGTTCCACGAGCCGGTCGATCAGGAAATCGGACTGCGCCAGCGCGGGCTGCGTAAAGGCCCCCAAGTGCGCCCGCACTTCGTCAAACAGCGCGCGGAATGCGTCGTAGTCCTTTCGCTGGGCAATGTCCCGCAGGTTTTCGGCGGCTTGGAGGAACGCGGCGGTCACCGCAGGCGTCTGCGGATTGCGCATCTGGATCAACACGTACAGGTCCGGCGATTGTGCGAAGTGCCGAGCGGTCAGCAGCAGGTCCAGTACATCATAGCAATGGAACAGACCAGGCCAGTAGCTCCGGGTGACCTTCAGGAAGTGCTTGATCCCCGCCTGGAGCTGCCCGGCCCGCTGGAGCTTGCGGCGCATGTGCTGCAACAGGGTTCGATAGCGCCGCCGAACCGCCGCGCCAGGCTGTTGCCGCGGATTGTCCAGCATCGCCGCGGCCCGCTGAACCAGGCCAAAGGCGGTTTGGATGGCGGGCCATAGCGCAGCCGTCTGGGCCAGGCCACGAGCCACCCTTGACACAGCGGTCGCCGCGCCGCGATCGGCGAGCAACGCTCGCACCACTGTGTCAAGGGTCCACGATCGCTTTCAGCTTTTCCAGTTCCGGGCCCAGCCCCCTTTTTCGCAGACCCGCTCGAGGCTGGCAGACACGGCGGCAAGCCGCTCCCGCAACTTCAATCCGCCGGCCCGCAGCGGGGGCCGCCCGTCATCCGTCAGCGCCCCGCGCACCGCCGAACAATAGCCCGGAACGGCGTCGGCCGCGGAGTCCGGGCGGGCTTCCACGCAACGCTCGCTGGGCCGGATGCCACGCACCCGTTTCTTGAGTTCCTTCTTGGCGTACCGGTCCGCCTCGTAGATGGGCCGCGCCGCCTCTCGCAGGTAGTGAAAATGACACAACTGGTGGGCCACCTGCGGCAAGGCCTTGGCCACCGCGTTGCGGATGGAGTGCTGGCCGTCGGACACCCCGCGTATTCATCTGCCCCGCGCATCCCGGCCTATCTCGACGCCGCCGGTCACGGGGACGATCTCGACGGCCCGCTCTTCCGCCCTGTGCGGCACAACGGCAAGCAGCACCTTCCCCGGCGGCACATGAACTCGGACGCCATCGACCGGATGGTGAAGCGATACGCCCGGCAAATCGGCCTGACCCGCGGCTTCTATGAGCGTCCGTTGGAAGTCAAGAGCGCCGAGGCCGTAAGCTGGCTCATTCTTCTATCCGAGCGTGGCCGCACGAATGTGGCCTGC
>JAGVEP010000187.1 GCA_020058145.1 Phycisphaerae bacterium
CGGCTTCCGCACCCTCGAAGCCGCGGAAATCGCCCGCTATCACGCCCTCGGACGCTTACCCGAGCCAGAACTCGCCCACGAATTCTGCTGAGGAGGCCAAAAAGAAAACCCGCCGCCAGGAGACTGGCGGCGGGTTCGAGTATCAAGAAACAGTGAACGAATCCGGCCGCGGCTGACGCCGCGGGCGACCGGCCTTACGGCCGGCCTAGAGTATGCTGACAAGTCCATCGGACCGAGGTCCGAAGTCTAGGTAATCCTCTAGAAAGGAGGTGATCCAGCCGCAGGTTCCCCTACGGCTACCTTGTTACGACTTAGTCCCAGTCACCGGTCTTACCGTCGGCCGCCGCTTCCTTGCGGTTAGCTAAGCGGACTTCGGGTACTACCAGCTCCCATGACTTGACGGGCGGTGTGTACAAGACTCAGGAACACATTCACCGCGTCATAGCTGATACGCGATTACTAGCGATTCCAACTTCATGGAGTCGAATTGCAGACTCCAATCTGAACTGGGGCGTGTTTTGTGCGATTTGCTTCGCCTCGCGGTTTCGCGTCGCTCTGTTCACGCCATTGTAGCACGTGTGCATCCCCAGGCATAAAGGCCATGATGACTTGACGTCGTCCCCACCTTCCTCCGGCTTAACGCCGGCAGTCTCGCTAGAGTCCCCGACATTACTCGCTGGCAACTAGCGACAGGGGTTTCGCTCGTTAAGGGACTTAACCCGACACTTCACAGCACGAGCTGACGACAGCCATGCAACACCTGTGCAAGTTTCACCCTTGCGGGCAGCCTACCTGAGTTATCCCCAAGAGGCATCCAAGCATGTCAAACCTGGGTAAGGTTCTTCGCGTTGCTTCGAATTAAGCCACATGCTCCACCGCTTGTGTGAGTCCCCGTCAATTCCTTTGAGTTTTAGCCTTGCGGCCGTACTCCCCAGGCGGCACACTTAACACTTTTGCTGCGACGCCGGTTCCGTCAGAGGCCCCGACGTCTAGTGTGCATCGTTTACGGCGTGGACTACCAGGGTATCTAATCCTGTTTGCTCCCCACGCTTTCGCGTCTCAGCGTCAGATTTGGCCCAGTGCCCCGCTTTCGCTTCCGGCGTTCCTCTAGATATCTACGCATTTCACCGCTCCACCTAGAGTTCCAGGCACCTCTACCAACCTCAAGCCCAGGAGTTTGCCGTGCAGTTCCGCAGTTGAGCTGCGGGATTTCACGCGACACTTTCTGAGCCGCCTACACGCGCTTTAAGCCCAGTAATTCCGAACAACGCTTGCCTCCTCTGTCTTACCGCGACTGCTGGCACAGAGTTAGTCGAGGCTTCCTCTGGGGCTGCTCAACTCCGGGGCTTGTTTGGCCCCTTCGCTTGCGAACCCCTGACAGCGGTTTACATCCCGAAGGACTTCCTCCCGCACGCGGCGTCGCTGGGTCAGGCTTGCGCCCATTGCCCAATATTCGTTACTGCAGCCACCCGTAGGTGTCCGGGCAGTGTCTCAGTCCCGATGTGGCCGTCCGACCTCTCAGTCCGGCTACCCGTCGCAGCCTTGGTGGGCCGTTACCTCACCAACTAGCTGATAGGACATGGGCCGCTCCCAAACCGCCAGGCCTTGCGGTCCCCAGCTTTGGTCCTCAAATCATGCGATCCAAGGACTTCATCAGGTATTAGCAGCACTTTCGTAAAGGGCTTGCGCCCGCTGTTATCCCTGAGTTCAGGGTACGTTACCCATGCATTACTCACCCTTCCGCCACTAACCGCAATATTGCTACTACGGTCCGTACGACTTGCATGTCTTAGCCACGCCGCCAGCGTTCGTTCTGAGCCAGGATCAAACTCTTCGAGGAATATCGGAGAAAGCGGCCCTGGCAGGCCGCTCACATCCGGGTTGTTCCAAGTCCCTGGCTGCGGGCCAGAAACTCGGCTGCCCGACGGAGGACACACCGTGCCATCCGCCGGACGGGATTTTTGTTCGACCGGGGCACCCCAATTTCCGCAGGGGGGCCCAGCCGTCACACTCATTGCGGCTTCGTTCACTGTTTACTTGTAAGATAGCGGCCGCCTCTCGTCGGCGGGCCATGCATTCTATCACGTCGTGCCCCGAACACAAGGGCCTAGCGCGAAATTTAGGCCAGCACGCCAACTTCTTGCACCGAAACCGCGCACAACCGCATCGTTTCCATTCTGCAAGCGCCCTTCCACCGGCATTATCGGACTATGCACAGCCAACATTGCGGCCCAGGCATCTGGACGGGACACTTCCCAATCGCTTACATGACTAATGGCGACACGCGTGCTGCCGCGGTGGAGCGGCGGACACGCAACCCGCACGGTGCCGAGGAGGACACCCGGGTGCCGACTCATGGAGCAGCCCAAAAGAAGCCGAGCACATGGCAGGGGAGGCGCTCGCTCGGGCGCTGGGCTTCCAGGGGCGGCCGGCGCGCCTGGTTCCGTGACCGATTCGTAGGCTGCAGATTGAAAAGGAGCTACACATGCGTCGCATTGGCCACCGTGCTCTCGTACTGACAGTTGGTACTGCGCTCGGGCTTGTGTCCGGGGGGTGCCCCTTGGATTGGTTCACCGGGACGACTACGACAAACAAGGGAACCGCCCTGAAACGGTTCACCTCCGGCGACGAATTGCTGCGCTATTTCCGCCAACAGGCCATGGAACACGCACAGAGTCGCATGGGCGGGACGATGGGCGGCGTCGGCGCCAACGTCGCGTTCGCAACCGCACCCGCGGGCGCGACCGGGGCCGCCGACGAGAGCGGCGGGCAGGGCGGCGACGGTACGACCTACACGACCACGAACGTGCAGGAGGCGGGCGTCGACGAGGGTGACGTCTTCAAATCGGACGGCACGAACTTCTACATCGCGAAAGGCCGATCGCTGCGCATCGCGCGCGCCGTGCCGTTCGCGGAGATGGGCGAGCTGGGTAGCCTCGATTTCGAGCAGACCATCGACTCGATCTACCTCAACGGCAGCACGGTGCTCGTGCTGGCGCAAAAGTATGACTACGGCGACTACTACCCCGGGCAGCGCGGCGGCATGGACATCATGATGTGGCCGCCGTACTTCGCCAACAGCAGCGTGGTGATCTATGCGGTCGACGTCACCGACCCAAACACGCCGGTGGTGACCGCGAAGAACGAGCTGGACGGCGCGCTGGTTTCCTCGCGCCTGACGGACGGGCGGCTCATCGTGGTGCTCACGTTCCTGCCGCAACTGCCGGACGACGTCAACACCTTCACGGTCGGAGCGCTGGAGCTCGGCGACGTGATGCCGATGATGCGCTCGGACGTCGGAGACGACCTGGCGGTGATTCCGGAAAACTGCTATTACCCGGAAACGCCGAACGGGTACTCGATGATCGCCGTCGTGACGCTGGACGCGGCGAACATCGCGAGCGTGCTGGGGTCGGTGGCGGTTCTCGCCGACGCGCAGACGATCTACGCGTCGACGGAGGCGGTTTACGCGGCCAGCACGGACTACGGCGTCGCGGCGGACTACCGCGCGAGCACCGTAATTCACAAGTTCAAGTTCAGCACGGACGGCGTGCCGGACTACGCGGGCAGCGGCGCCGTGCCGGGCACGATTCTGAACCAGTTCTCGCTGGGCGAATACGAGGGCTACCTGCGGGTCGCGACACACCTGGACGCCTGGGGCATGCCGGTATTCGTGGCGATGGGCGCGCCCATGATGGCGGCCACCGGCAGCGGCGGCACGGCACAGGGCATTGACGATCCCAACGCCGCGGACCAGACGGTCACTTCCCCGCCGCAGCAGGCCGAAATCCCGACGGACGTCCAGTCGAATGCGGTCTGGGTGCTGGGCGAGAATGCGGGCAAGCTGGAGGTGGTCGGCAAAATCACGGGGATTGCGCCGAATGAGACGCTGTATGCCGCCCGGTTCATGGGCAATCGCGGGTATCTCGTGACGTACCGCAAGGTGGACCCGTTGTTCGTGCTCGACCTCAATGACCCGACTAACCCGCAGAAGCTTGGCGAGCTGAAGATCCCCGGCTACAGCGAGTATCTGCACCCCTGGGGCGACACGCACCTGATCGGCGTGGGCAAGGCGACCCAGCCGACCGACGAAAGCTTCGACTGGTTCCAGGGCGTGCAGATCTCCCTGTTCGACGTGTCCGACTGGTCCAACCCGCAGGTGGTCCAGCAGCTCACCTTCGGCGGCCGCGGCAGCGAGTGCGACGTGAGCTCCACGCACAAGGCGTTCGCCTTCCTGGCGGACTCCGGCCTCCTCGCGCTGCCCATGCGGCTCACCGCAGAGAGCGAGATACCGTGGGAAGGGGGCGACACGGTGTTTGACGGCGTGATCGCCTTCCGTGTTGAGCGGGCCGCGGGCTTCGCCGAGCTCGGGCGCCTCGACTCGGTGCTGGAAGACACCTGGGACTGGACGGCGTGGCACCGCCCGGCGTTCATTGGCGACATCCTCTACGCTGTCACGCCGGAAGGCGTGCGGGCCGCGGATGTGGCGGATTTCAGTGCGCCGGCGGTGTTAGAGTTGACCCCGAGTGTGTCCGGCACCGGCGGAGCCGAGTGACGTATCCGGCGCCGCGCTGCGTTCAGCGGCGAGTGAGCGCTCCCCGCTGGCTTCCTACGCCCGTACGCGCGCTCCTGTCTGCTCCTTCGGCACAGCGGCCGGTGTTCCCCCGCCGGCCGCTGGCCCCTGGGGCCGCCACGAACCCGACGCCAAGAAGGGTACAGCCCCGGCACACGCCCGTGCGGGCGGCCAGGGCTGTGAGAGAGAGCATCGTGCGAAACGCCGGCCCTTAGCCGGCGGTCACCTTCACCCAGCGTTGCACACTGTGTAAGTCGCGCACCACGTCGACCGTGGCCAGCAGTGACACGCGGTTACCCGTCGCCAGCGGGACTGTCGGCTTGGTCCGCATCTGGTGGTGCCACTGGTTTCCGCCCCGCCGCCACGTCTGCCACGACGGCCGATGGCGTGACTGCCAGCGGTGTCGCCGCTGGGCCAGCGGATCTTTGGCAAACAAGCGGAGCAACGTCTTCTCCGCCGCGGCGCTGCGCGGCAAAGCCGTCAATTCGACCGACACCGTTCGCCCGAGGGGAACATCCATAACCACCACTCCAGTGCAGCGTCTCATCTCGAACCTGATAGTATATTCCCTGAACGGGCGTGCTGCAAGGGCCGTCGTGCCCGCGTGACCACGAAGAACGTATAGGGTGTAGTCCAAAACTGCGGCGGGAAGCTCGCCGTCCGAGCCTCAGGCGCGAGAGACTGTCGGAATATTCCGACGACCGGCGCGCCGATGAACCGGCGCGGCATCGTCCCCTGGGGGGCCGGTGGGACGCCAGGCGTTCCGTGAGCTGTCGAAATACTCCGGAGGAGGTATTCCGATAGTCTCGCGAGCCTGGGGTCCGCGCAGCGCGCTCCGCGGAAAACCCCACGCTGGCGCGTGGGGCTCGGACAGGCGGCTCGTCGCGCGGGGCGGCTGCCCAAGTTTTGGACTACGCTCGAACGATAGGGCACTTCCGCGCGGAAAAAGTGCTCTTACTAATGCGCTGGCGCCTTACCCGGGTTCGACAATAACGCCGTCCAGTTCGCGGCCTTGTCCGGGTGACCGGACGTGATATAGAACTTCGCGAGCTCCTTGACTGCGTCGAGCGTCAACATGTGCTCGTCCCCGAGCGACGTGCGGAAGTCCTTGTGGCTCGCCAGTAGTTGTGCCTCCGCCGCCTCGTAACGCCGCAGCGCCAGGAGGCACCGGCCGTATTCGCCCTCGAGCGTGGCGACGTACCAGTTGGGCTCGGGCAGCAGCAGCCGTGAGATCTTCACCAGCCCGTCGTACTCCGCGGCGGATTCCTCCACGCGCCCTTCGGCCAGGATGTTCTTGGCGGCGCTGCGCTTCGGCTCCAGTGCACTGCGCAGTTGGACGACGGGGGTTGGCTGCGGCTCGGTGCCGGTCTCCCGCTCAAGATCCGAATCACTGCGCAAATCAAAGCGCGTGACGACCAGTTCCGCGAGCAGTTTGGCATTGCGGGCCTCGTCGCGGGCCCGCGCCTCCATCGCGCGGGCCTGCACCAGGCCGAACGACGTGCCGATGATCGTCGCCGTGAGCCCCAGCAGCAGCGCGGCGAGAGTACCGACCAGGCCCTTGTTCCGCTGGGCGAACTTCGTCCACTCATAGGTCTTGCTCGGCGGTCGGGCCGAGATGGGCAAATCCGCCAAATACCGCCGCACGTCGCCGGCGAGCTCCGCGACGCTCTGGTAACGCCGCGCCGGTTCCTCCGCGGTCGCCGTGCGAATGACCGTCTCGACGTCGGGCGGAACACTCGGGTCCAGCCCCCGCGGACGACGCGGTAGCTCCTCCGTGAGCAGCCGCCAGGCGTCGGCATACAACAGGCCCTCGACCGGGTAGGGCAGCTCGCCGGTCATGAGCTTGAACAGGATCACGCCCAGGGCGTACACGTCGCTCCGCACGTCGATCGCATCGCGCTGCCCGCGGCGCTGCTCCGGGCTCATGTAGGCGAGCGTACCCGGCAAACCCCCGGTCGCCCCGACGCGCGTCGGCACCGTCGTGTCCGTGCCTGTAATGGCGGCGACGCCGAAATCCACCACTTTCACCTGGAGATCCTCGGCGGTCGCCCCTTGCGGGCCGCTGACCAGGATGTTCGACGGCTTGAGGTCCAGGTGGATGACGGATTTCGCGTGCGCGTGCTGGATCGCGTCGCAGACCTTGCAGAACAGCTTGAGCCGTTCACGCCGCGGCACATGTCGGGCTTTCACGAATTGGTCGAGCCGGTCGCCCTCGATGAGCTCCATCACGAAATACGACAAACCGTCGAGCGTCTGGCTGGCATCGTAAATCGTCGCGATCGACGGGTGATTGAGCCGGCCCAAAATCCGCGGCTCATGCGCCAGCCGCCGGTAACCCGCCCCGTCGCCCAGCACCCCGCCGTGAATGATCTTCAAAGCCACCCGGCGGCGCGGCATGCTCTGCTCGGCCTCGTAGACCACGCCCATGCCGCCACGCCCGAGTTCCCGGATCAGGCGGTAGGGGCCGATCATCCGGCCGGGTTGGAGGCAGGCGGGGTCGCCAGGGTGTTCGTCGCCGTCGAGCAGCGTGGCTTCGAGAAAGTCGGTGTCCTGCTCCGCCGCAGCGAGCAGCGCCTCCACTTCCTCGATCAGTCTGGGGTTGTTGGGGAGCTCGCGCTGAATGTACGCGCCACGCTGGGCCGCCGGCATGTCCCGCGCCGCATGAAACACACGCTCAATCTCCCGCAGTTGGTCCGTACTCACGATGGCACCGCAGCGTCCGGCTCGGGCGGTTCGCAGCCGCCGAGCTCCTTGAACAGCCACGCCTTGGCAAGCTGCCAGTCATTGTGCACGCTGCCGCGCGACAGGCCCAGCTCGTCCGCCGCTTCCTGAAACGTCAGCCCCAGCAGAAAGAGCAGCTCCACAACGCGCGCGTGCCGC
Source organism: Phycisphaerae bacterium (assembly GCA_020058145.1). Taxonomy (GTDB): domain Bacteria; phylum Planctomycetota; class Phycisphaerae; order UBA1845; family Fen-1342; genus JAGVEP01. The sequence goes on from JAGVEP010000187.1 coordinate 7,454, forward strand.
GGCGAGAATTCGTGCAAACGCCCGAGCGCCTCGTCCAGCGCTAGAAAATCCTCCGCGTCCCAGCCCTGTTTCGCGGCCAGGCGGTCGAACAGCAGCTCCTTGCGAAACGCCGGCCGCGAATGCCCATCGTGGCCGCGCCCGCCGCGTTTATTCGCGTCGATGCGGCGTGCCAGGTCGCACAATTGCCGCCGCATCTTTTGTACGAGTAGGCCAAGGGCGTGTTCGCGCGAGGTGCAGCGCTCGACGCCGCACTCCTGGAGGCGGCAGAAGGCCTGATGCACGAGCGAAACGGTCCCGGGGCGGTTCATCCCCGACCATTTTGCGAGCAGACGGTGGGCGCGATCGCAGGCTTTCTCGTAGACGAGCGGGAGCCACTCCCGCAACGTCTGCGGGGCCGGCGGACTCGACAAGTCACCTGTGTGCGGCGATTCGCTCATCTATCCTTATTATACGGGCGTTCCAGGTGGCCCTGAAACGCCGCCCGGCAGCCGGCTACGCTGGATGGACGTCGGGCGGGCGACGGCGGTATACCACGGCTGCCATTCAGTTCGTTCGCCGCCGGCGATGAGCAAGAGCCTCAGCATCAGCTCACTTCCTAGACCAGCCGTGCTCGCAGTGCCCGGTAGTCTGTCTTCCCCGTACCGAGCAGCGGCATGTGCTCCAAACGTACCACCCGGCTGACATTGTGCAACGCCGATA
>JAGVEP010000053.1 GCA_020058145.1 Phycisphaerae bacterium
CCCGCTCGGCACGATTGCCGACGCCCTGCGCACCCACCTGCAAACCGGCCAACTCCCGCCCCTACCCGCCGCAAGCACTGCAGACGGCTGAACTCTTACAAGAATTTCAAGCGCGCTCGCCATGCGTCAGGCCGTGCAAACAGCTCGGGTAACATCTACCATCCGCCGAACGCCGCCTTCCATTTCAGCCTCTTGACAAAGCGCCACCACGGGGGTGGGTCCGGTGGCGAGTCGGGGTCCAGCATGAGGCCCTTGTGGCAGCGGGGGCACCACGGCGCCCCGGGGCCGCCGCTACGCAGGGCCGCCTGGCACTCGGAGCACAGGATAGCGTAGCAATCGGAGCATATTCCGATGAGACGTATGGTCACAACAGCGTCGCCGGTTGCCAGCCCGGCCAGGGCGCTCGGCGTCGGCGCAGAACCGCGGTTGGCCGGATAATGATGAACCGGGCGATTCCTTGGCCGACATCGGCTAGAATTGAGAAAATGATAACCGCAAGATGAGGAGAGCCATGAGCACCGACCCCTCGCTACTATCGAGAATCACACAGACGGCGGGCCAGTGCGGCGGGCGGCCGTGCGTCCGCGGGCTGCGCATTCGCGTGAGCGACATCCTGGAAATGCTCGCGTGCCAGGTGAGCGCCGCAGAAATCCTGCGTGACTTTCCGGATCTTGAGCCGGACGACATTCGCGCTTGTCTGCTTTTCGCGGCGCGGCGCACGACGTTTCCACAGGTGGCCGCGTGACGATCTGGGTGGACGCTCAATTGCCCCCGGCGCTGGCCGATTGGCTGACCGAGCAATTCGGCGTTGAAGCTGCCAATCTCGACTCGGTCGGCCTGGGGAAAGCCCAGGACATTGAGGTTTTTCAGCACGCCCGTCGTCCGGGCCACGTCATCATGACGAAGGATGACGACTTCGTCGACATCGTAACTCGCTTGGGTCCGCCGCCGCAGATTCTCTGGGTCACGTGTGGAAACGTCACCAATCGAGCCTTGCGCGAGTTGCTGGCGCGCGCCTTCCCGGTTGCGCGGGCCCACTTAGCGGCCGGCGAACCCGTTGTTGAGTTGACAAACCAGCAATAACGCGGTGCTGGAAGCTCATGAGCGGGACCTGAGTCGTAGGAGCCACGCAGAAACGCGCCGCGCGATCCGCGGTTACAGGAGTTCTACGTCCAGCACCCGCGCGAGCGGCTTCAGCGTCGCGTACATCCGCTCAAACGTAGCGAAATCGAGCGATTGCTGCCCATCGGACAACGCCTCGCGCGGACGAGGGTGTACTTCCACGATTAAGCCATCCGCACCCGCCGCCAGCGCCGCCCGCGACATCGCCGGCACATACTCCGCCCGCCCGGTGCCGTGGCTCGGGTCAATGATCACCGGCAAGTGCGAGAGATGCTTGACCACCGGAATGATGGAAAGGTCGAGTGTGTTCCGCGTGTGGTCCGCGAACGTCCGCACGCCGCGCTCGCACAGGATTACTTGCCGATTGCCGCCGGCCATGAGGTACTCGGCGGCGAGCAGCCATTCCTCGACGGTGGCCGCCATGCCGCGTTTGAGCAGCACCGGTTTGCTCGCTCTGGAGAGGCGGCGAAGCAGGGCGTAGTTCTGCATGTTCCGCGTCCCGACCTGGAGCACGTCGGCGACCTCCTCGACGGCCGCCGCGTTCTCCACGTCGAGCACCTCGGTGACGATGCCAATGCCGGTTTCCTGCTTGACCTTGGCCAGAATCCGCAGGCCCTCGTCACCCAGCCCCTGGAACGCATACGGGCTGGTCCGCGGCTTGAACGCACCGGCCCGCATCAGGTTCACGCCGAGACCACGCAGAAACCGCGCCGACTCGATGGTCATGGATTCACTTTCCACCGCGCACGGACCGGCGATCAGCGTGAAGCCGTCGCCGACGCGGGTCCCAGCGATGGAAAAGACGCTCGCCTCCGTGTGCGTCTCCCGTGAGACGAGTTTATAGCCGGCGGTGACACGCACGACGTCTTCGACGCCCGGCAGCATGACGAGGACGTCACGCCCCTCCGGTCCCCGGTTGCCAGTGATGCCGATGGCGGTGCGCGTGGCCCCCGGGATGACATGCGGCTCGTAGCCAAACTGCCGGATGCGCGCGGCGACGGCATCGATCTGTTCCCGCGTGGCGCTGGCGTTCATGACGACGAGCATGGCGGTCTCCTGGGAGCAGGGCGGCCGGCGATTTTGGATCGGACGCTCCGGCGGTGTGGAGCGTAGCCGGGACCTGCGCTCGTTCCAAGTCGCCCAGCGCGGGGGTTTTGCCAGGACGACCAACGAAACCGGGGGCCGATAACGCGCACGGCGGCAACGCACCGGCACGGATCTGGCAACGTAATAAGATTGGTCCGGGTGCCACGAGAGAGTTTTGCGGTACAGCGACCGCCGTCCCGCACTTAGCGGTGCGCCCGATCCGATGTTATTATAGATGAGCCGGTTGCGTGCCGAGCGACCGGCAGCGGAGTGAAGGCATGCGCGCGCGTACTTGGCTGGTTATCGGGACGATGCTCGTGGGACTGGGTGTGGCGCACGTCAGCGCACAGAGTGCTGCGATGCCGTATGGAGGCGTTGGCGGCCGAGTCAGTCGCCCGGGCAGTGGTGGACCCTCCCAGACCATGGGCGGGCGCTACACGCGGATTGCGCCGCTGCAGGCGGCGCGTCGAGACACAGCCCTTCTGGGACAGAACTACTTCCAATTCGGCAACACCAACCGCCAGTATAGTTCCAACCAGGCCTTGTCGACGGCGCAGGTCGGAATGCAAGGGTATCGCGGAGCTGCCGCGAGCGGCGGCACGCTTGGTATGCGTTTCAATAGCACCGTGGCCTCGCTTTCGGGGCTCAGTGCCGTCGTGTCTCCGGGTGTCCCGCTGCCGGAAACTCGGACAGGGTATGTTCCCGGTATTGACGCGTGCCTGTACACACCGCGGCCGGTCACGGATCGGTTTCAAGAGCTGTTGGGTTTGGTTCCGGTGGCGCCGGTAGTGGTCGAACGCGTCGGGAGCGTGGCGGAGCAGTTGGAAGCGGCGACCCAGGATCGTGTCCGTCGTGCGGAGGGCGCCGGGCTCGACTTGTTCAAGCGCGCCACGATTGAGACACGGACGGTCGATCCGGCCACGAAGGTGGAGCGCTACCAGGAATGCGCGGACTGCGATGAGAAGCTCCGTCAGGCCATCGCGAATCTGCGCCTGGTGGGCCACCTCGACGGGACGGCCTACCTGCCCTACCTGCTGATGGCGCACGCCTTCCTGGAGCAGAATCGCGTGCGGGAGGCGTTGGACGCCCTGCTCGAAGCGGTCAAGCGGCACCCGGATCTCGTGACGCTGGAGGCGGGCCTGCCGCACCCGTTTGCCGACTATTTCGGCGACGCGCGCGGCGGCGGTTCGCTATTCCTCGATGCGCAGATGCGCCGTTATTCGCGGCTGGGTGAACTGAACCCGAACCACGCAGAAGCACTGGCCCTGGAGGCTTACTGTACGTGGCGGTTAGGCGAACTGGCGCGCGCCCGTGACGCCGCCCGCAAGCTGGAAGCGCTCGCGACGAAGCGGCCGGCTGAGGACGGCTACTTGCTCGACTACGCCACGCTGCTGCGCGACGTGAGCGCCACGCCGCGGTAGTCTAACGATTACGCGGAGGAGTCCAGGTGGGCTGCCGACGGTGTGGGTGCTGCCTTGGGCGGCGCCCCGTGGGCTGCTCACCGCCTCGGAAGGGCAACGATGGACGAACAAGCACAGGTGTCCTCGACCGGCGTGTGGCTGGCGTGGTCACGCCGCCACGGGCGGTTCCTGAGTGCGGTGGCGCACGTGATGCTGTTTGCGTGCGCGTGGTTTTTGGCGTTCGGGTTGGCGTACAACTTCAAACAGTCGGCGACGCTGGGACGGCCGCTGATTTGGATCAAGTCGCTTTTCACCGACGTGGGGCCGCCCGCGCCGGCGGCGGTGGATTGGTTCGTGGACTTCTTTCTGCCGCTGCTGGTACCCGTTGTCACCATCAAGCTCACCATCTTCGTCCTGGCGGGTTTGCACCGGGCCTCGTGGCGCTACGTGAGCCTGCGCGACGTCTTCTCCGTCGCGCGCGCCGCCTGGTGGAGCTTCCTCGTCGTCTTTCTGCTGTACTATGCGCTGCAGAACGCGCGTCTGATCGGGTTCGAGTTCGCGACCTTCGGCGAGAAATTCCCCGACTCGGTGTTCGTGCTGGACTTCGCCGGGACGATTGCGGTGGTTTGCGGCGTGCGCTTCGCCGTGCGGCTGTATCACGAAGAGGTGCGTCCGACGGCGGAGGGTGTGGTGCCGAAGCTCGTCGTCCTGGGGGCGGGCAACGCCGGCGAGAACGTGGTGCGCGAGATTCTGCGGATGCCGGTGATGCGCTACCGGGTCGTGGGCTTTCTGGACGACGATTCCAGCAAGTGGGGGGCGCAGATTCATGGCTTCGAGGTGCTCGGCCCGATCGAGAACGTCAAAGCGCTCTGCGCCGAGTACGCGATCGACGAGATTCTCATCGCGATGCCGTCCGCGTCGCGCGAGCGGTTGCGCCGCGTCGTCGAGTTGTGTCAGGGCACGAATATCCGCTTCAAAACACTGCCGGCGCTGACGGACTTGATTGCGGGGCGGGCCTCGGTCAAGGAGATCCGCGATGTGGACATCAACGATCTGCTCGGCCGGGCCCCGGTGCGGCTCGACGAGGAGGAGATTGCCAGGTTCATCCGGGACCGCGTGGTGCTGGTCACGGGGGCCGGCGGGTCGATCGGTGCGGAGATGTGCCGGCAGATTGCGCGCTTCCGCCCGCGGCGGCTGGCCCTCGTCGAGCAGGCCGAGCCCGCCTTGTTCCTGATCGACCAGGAACTGCGGCGGGACTTCAAAGACCTCGACGTGGTGCCGTACATCGCGGATATCTGCGACCGGGGGCGGATCGACACGATCTTCCAGTCGGAACGGCCCAGCGCCGTGGTCCACGCCGCCGCACACAAACATGTGCCCATGATGGAGTACAACCCTGGCGAGGCGCTGAAGAACAACATCCGCGGGACCTGCACGATCGCCGACGCGGCCGCGCAGTTCGGCATCGAGAAGTTCGTCATGATCTCGACGGACAAGGCCGTCAACCCCACGAGTGTGATGGGCTGCAGCAAGCGCGTGGCCGAAATGTACATTCAGGGACTGCACGCCCAGGCGGAGACCCAGTTTGTCACGGTCCGCTTCGGCAACGTGCTCGGCAGCAGCGGCAGCGTCATTCCGATCTTCCGCGAACAGATCGCGCGCGGCGGACCGGTTACTGTGACGCACGCCGAGATGGTGCGCTACTTCATGACCATCCCCGAAGCGTCGCAGCTCGTGCTCCAGGCGGCGTCGATGGGGCACGGCGGCGAAATCTTCGTGCTCGACATGGGCGAGCCCGTGAAGATCGTCGATCTGGCCCGCGAGATGATCACGCTGTCCGGCTTCCGCCCCGACGTCGACATCAAAATCGCGTATTGCGGCGTGCGACCCGGCGAGAAGCTCTACGAGGAGTTGGCCATGGACGGGGAGGACGTGGCCCGCACGGCCCATCCGAAGGTCGGCATCTGGAAGAACATCCCGTCCGATTGGAACGCGCTGGTGCAGCAGATTGACCGGCTGGTAGCGGACGCCGATCACTTGGCCCGCGAGGAAGCGCGCCGGCGGCTGCGGGAAATCGTGCCCGAGTTCTACGTCGACGCGCCCGCGGCGGCGCCGACACTTCCACCACACGCCGTCCTGAGCGTGGCGGCGGCGAACGGCAAG
>JAGVEP010000240.1 GCA_020058145.1 Phycisphaerae bacterium
CGACAGCTCACGGAACGCCTGGCGCCACACCGGCCCCCCAGGGGACGATGCCGCGCCAAGTCATCGGCGCGCCGGTCGTCGGAATATTCCGACAGTCTCGCGAGCCTGGGGTTCGCGCAGCGCGCTCCGCGGAAAACCCCACGCTGGCGCGTGGGGCTCGGACAGGAGGCTCGCCGCGCAGGACGGCTACCACAGTTTCGGACTACACTCGCTGGCCCGCGGGGCAGTCGGCCCGCCGTCCGGTAGCTAATCGGATAGCAGGTTCGGAGCCACGCGGCGCCGGTTCCAGCCGTATTGCAGAATCCCGGCGTGGCCGCCGAGGTGGCCGGTCCAGATCATGCCCGGCTGCCACGGCTCTTGTACCACTTTGGCACGCTGCTGTGAGTCCGGCACCGCGTGTTCCAAGTCGAAGCCGATCTTGCCAACGGACTCCGTGTGGGCCCGGTCAACGGTGCCGAACGTCGTAGTGCCCCAGCCGAGGACGAGCCAATCGCATGACGAGTACAGGTTGAGCAGCCGGCCGTCGATGTGGCCCAGTACAGCGGTCAGATCGTGAGTCGGGCTCACGGCGGACTGAACCAGCACCACGTTCCGCAGGTGTACGTCCTCGGGCAGCGCCTCGACGACCATGACAACGACGCCTCCGCCGGCAGAATATCCAACCAGGTCAACAGGCGCCGTGGGCTGGCGCTGGCGGTACGCGGCGATCACGTGGGCGACCTTGGCGGCGTGCTGGCGATTGCCGGGGTAGTCCTGGAGCTGCCCCAGCGCGTTGTAGAAGGGCGTTTCCCACTCGTCGATGAGGATGGCGCTGTCGACCCCGGCGTCGCGAAAGGCGCGGTAGGCCTGGTCGAGATACCACGCTCCGCCGCCGATGCCGGGGAACATGTAGACCAGGCCGCGCTCCTCCTCGTGCAGCGTTGGTGCGGGCGGCTTGAAACAGCCGCTGGCCATCACAGTTAGTAATACACCGCAGAGCAGGAGCGGTAGTGTGCGCATCGATCCGAGGACCCTGGGCGATAAAGAAGCCGACGCGGCCGAGCGCTTCGCGGGCCTTGGCCACATGGATTATATGATCGGCAGCCAGCGAAGCAAGCGTATCTTGGGCCGGAGAACGCGGGGTGTTGGTCGCGAGCCGAATCTGTCGGGTGCGTCCGCGGGCGGCCGAGACGGCGTGGGCATCGCCGGCGTTCGACACGAACTCGCCCTACCTCGACGGCCGCGCGCCGCTGGTCGCCAACCAACCCGAGCAGCGCCGCTACCGGGCGCGGTACGTCGATGACGATTCGCCGGTCGGCGATTGGAGCGACACGGTCGAGGTGACGGCGTACCCATGAGGCGAGCGGCGACGGTAACGATTGGAGATATAACCAAATCTTGTTGATGGTGAACTGAAAAAGGCGGCGTACTCTCGGGGCCTGATGACGGGGTCCGAGCCGCCCACGATGGGCAGAGGAGTGCGCCGATGAAAGAGTTTACGTATCAACCGTCCTGTCTGTCGGCGTCGTTTTCGACCGGAAGCCCGGGCGGAAGCAACGTATTTCGGCACTTGGTCGAGCACGCCAGAATTTTTGCGAACCGATCCGGGACATCGGCGGTCTAATACAGGGATGAGAACGCCAAAATGAACTCTCCGCGGACGGATGAAGGACTGTTGGCCGATTTTCGGACCGGCGACCGCGGCGCGCTGGCCGAACTCGCGCGGCGCTACGAGCGCGCGTGGCTGGGTGCCGCGCTCGGGTTCGTGGGCGGGCGTCGCGAGCTGGCGTGCGACGCCGTGCAGGAGACGTGGATGCGAATTATTCGCTTCGCCGATCGCTTCGACCAGCGCAGCCGGTTCAAGACCTGGGCGTACCGCATCCTGATCAATCGCTGCCGCGACCTGCTGGAAATGGAAAATGGACACGTCGTCGCGGAAATGCCGGCCGCTGCGGCCGCGCCGGCGTCACGAGCGGCGCGACCGGCCGAGCTTGCCGATGAGCATGACTCCGTTCGCCGGGCGGTGTCGCAATTGCCTCCCGAACAACGCGCGATCGTGTTGCTGTGCTACCACGGCGATCTCACGCATGAACAGGCGGCGGAAATACTCGAACTCCCAAGCGGCACGCTTAAATCGCGCCTGCACGCGGCGCTCAACGAATTGCGCCGGATGCTCGCCACGGAGTTTCAGCCATGAATCCACAACCAGACAACAAGCTTGAATCCGATCTCGCGCGCCTGACCGTCTGGGATGGCGGCGCCCCCGACTTGTGGCGCGCCGCGCTTGCCGCAGCGTCCGTCGCTGGGACGAAAACCGCGCGCTGGTTCGCGTCACGCTGGGCGCTGGGCGCGTTCGGCATGGCGGCCGCGCTGGTTGTTTTCGTAGCGCTGCTGCCGTCGCTTTCGCGATCGCGGTTAAGGACGTATGAGCCGAAATCGGCCGCCATTCCATCGGCTCCATCGCTGGCAAAGAGCGAGGCTTTTCTGAGCCCGTCGTTCGGTGATGCGAACGACGTGGCCCGCAACGCAGGGGGCGAAGGCCGTTTCAGCAATGACAATACCGAGTCGATTCCGAGCCACCATTTCGGCACCCCGTCAACCCCAGGCGGCGGCAGCGGGGCAGTTCAATCCCCGGCTTCCCACGCGACCGCCGGTCGCCAGATCGTCCACAAAGCCACGATCGAGCTCCTGGCGGATGATGTGCGGGCCGCGTTTCTAAAAGCCGGACAGCTCGCCAGCGAGGCCCACGGCGAATATGTACAGGATTCCGCCCTTACCGGGGCCGACGACAAACAGCTTCAGGCCAATCTCACGCTGCGGGTCGCTGCGGAACGCCTTTCCGACGTACTGAACGAGTTGCGGCAGTTGGGCAAGGTGCGCAGCGAACGCACCGACGGCGAGGACGTCACTTCCCGAGCCGTCGATCTTGACGCGCGCCTTCGCAATGAGCAGCGTGTCGAAGCCGAACTGCTGGATTTGCTCGAATCCCGCAAAGACGCGGCGCTCAAGGATATCATCGATCTGCGAGCGAATCTCGCCAGCGTGCGAAACGTCATCGAGCAGTTGACCGCTCAGCGGCAAAACCTCGCGCGGCTTGTCTCGCTCGCCACCGTGCTCGTAATCATTCGCCCGAGCGACACTCCGGCCGTCCCGCCGCCGACGGGCATTGGCGCGTACTTCGGCGACGCGATTTCGACGATGTGGCAAAAAGGCCTGCGCGTGCTGGCCGACACACTGGCGATGCTGCTGGGCGCGTTGATCGGCGGCCTCCCGTGGTGGATTTTGCTGGCGGCGACGCTGCTCCTGTTCCGCAACGCGAGGCGGCAGTCGTGCGTCGACCGCGATCGCCGTGTCAAATAGCGCAGTGACTCGGGCGGGTGGCGTGGCGACAACGAGGGTGCCATGCCGACACCGGCACTGCGGGGTCGGCATGTCCTGACGTCGCCGACACCCCCGATCACCGGAAGACCATGTCGACCCGAGCGTATTTGTTGTCCGAAATCACGGTCGAGCTCCCGGCGGGCTGGTACTTTGTGACGATTGAACCGTATGAACCGCGTGATTGCGTGCTTATCTCTTGAGCATCACGGCGCCGTAGGGCCGTACCTCATCCGGCGTGTGCGTCCTCAGAGCCGCGCGGGCGAAGCAAGCGGGTATTCGGACTTGCATCCTTTCAGAGCAAGTGCTCTAATAGCGCGTAGCGGTGGCAGACTGGTCGCCGGCGGCGACGCTTCCAGCGCTGCGTTGAATCGAGTCAGTCGGTTCTCTGGGATCAGTGCCTTGCGGGCTGATCTTGGGCCGGAGAACGAGGCATGTTGGTCGCGAGTAGAATCTGTCGGGTGTGTCCGCGGGCGGACCAAGGGGGTGCGCTCCTATTGGACGCTCTCAGCGACCGCACGCCTGGTCATTTTCATTGTATAGAGGATATATACCTCGTCTTAGTGACTAAGGCGGCGCGCCCGCCGGACCCGCGGCGACCACGCTGGCGAGTCGGCGCGCGCGTACGCGACGTGCGTTGGAGTTTGCTGTTGACGCCCTGGCCAAGCTGTCGCGGCCGGCGGCTTTCGTTGCTTTGATGACCGATACGTGCGCCGCGCGAAGCCGCGCGGGTCGCAACGTGTCGTCCACGGTGCCGTACCGGGTTGGTTGCTCTCCCCCGGGCGCCTGCACCCGCGGTTGTGAGGTAGGCGAGTCATGTCAGTTGCAACTTCGTACGAGTTTTTAGACAAGGTGATCCACGCCACCCCGGACGGCGAGGAGATTCGAAAATGCCTGCAGTGCGGCACTTGCAGCGGCGTGTGCCCCTACGGGTTCGCGATGGAATATCCGCCGCGTTCGCTCATTGCAGCGCTGCGCGCCGACGATTTCCACGGCGTGCTGGAGAGCGACACGATCTGGCTGTGCGTGTCCTGTTTTGCTTGCGCCAGCGTCTGCCCGGTCAAGATTCCGCTGACGCGCGGGCTGTTGGCCACGCTGAAGACGGAAATGCTGGTCGGCGGCAGTATCCCGCAGGAGTTGCAGACCGCCTTGGGGAATTCTCGCCGCTATGGGAATTCGCTCGGTGAATCACCACGCAAGCGGGCGGATTGGACGAAGGACTTCACGGTGCCCGTCCCCGTGCTGGCCGCGCACAAGAAGCCCGTGGATGTGTTGTGGTTCGTGGGTGACTATGGCTCGTACCATCCGCGCGTCCAGCAAGTGACCCGCGCCCTGGCGAAGTTGCTGTTCGTGCTGGACGTGAAGTTCGGCATTCTCGGCGCGGAGGAAAACAGCGACGGCGACACGCAGGCGTTCACGGGCGAATGGGGCCTGTTCGAGCTGCTGGCCCGCAAGAACACGCAAGCGATGCTCAAGTATCAGTTCGCGGAAATCCTGACCGCGGACCCGCATGCCTTCAACGCGCTCAAACACGAGTATCCCCGGCTCGGGTTGGACCGCCCGGTCAAGCACTACGCGCAATTTCTGACGGAGCACTTCGAGCGTCTGCGGCCGCTGCTGCAGAACCGTGGCCCGCAGCGCGTGACGTATCATGACCCCTGCTATCTCGGGCGGGCCAACGACAACAACCTCTACGAGGAGCCGCGGCAGCTCCTCCGCGCTATCCCCGGCTTGGACCTGGTGGAAATGTCGCACAACCGGGCACTGAGCATTTGCTGCGGCGGCGGCGGGGGCGGCATGTGGCTCGATGGCTTTTCCTGGGAAAAGGCCCACGCGCGCACCACGGAATGGAGAGTGAAGGAGGCGTTGGCGGCCGGTGCCCAGGTATTGGCCGTCGCGTGCCCCTACGAAACGCCACGCTTTGAGGACGCCGTCAAAAGCACGGGCAACGAAGGCAAGCTCAAAGTGAAGGATATCGTCGAACTGCTGGTCGAGGCCGTCTTCGGCTAGGAGCGCCTGCGATGGACATCGTCGTGCTGTGCAAGTTCGTGCCGGACCTGGTGGAAGATCTCGAGATTGACGCGAGCACCCACTTGCTGGACCGCAACTTTCTCCGCCTGATGCCAAACGAGCTGGACGACCACGCCCTCGAAGAAGCGCTGCTGCTCAAGGAGCGCCACGGGGGCACGGTGACCGTGGTGACCGTAGATGCGGGGGACGTGGATGAGGCCCTGTACACGGCCGCGGCCAAAGGGGCGGACCGTGTCGTCAAGATCGTCGGCGAAGGGTTGGACCAGGGGCTCAGCAGCCAGCGCTTGGCCGCGCTCTTCGCGCAGGCTGCCGGCGAGTGGCCGCATGACCTGATTCTGACGGGTACGCAGGCGGTCGACGACTTGGATGGGTTTGCCGGCGCGCTGGTCGCGGCTCGGCTCGGCATGCCCTATGTCGGTTACGTCACGAAGGTCGCCAGCGAGAACGGGGCGGTCGTCGCCCGCAAGGAGTACCCGGGTGGGCTGAACGCCGACATCGAGATCGTCGGCCAGGCGGTCCTGGGGATTCAGTCCGCGGAGAAGCCGCCGCGGTACGTCGTGACGAGCAAGGTCATGGCGGCGATGAAGTCGGTCACGATTGAGGAGTTTGAAGCGGGGGACGCTCAGGCCGACCTGGAACTGCCGATCACGGGCATGGCGGTGCCGCAGTCGGCCGCCCACGCCGAGATGATCGTGGGCAGTGTCACGGAGGTCGCGGAAAAGCTGGCCAAGCTGTTGCGCGAGCGCGGCCTGGTCGCTTGATCTGACATTGTGGGCGCGTGGCCCGCTTGAGGATGAACCATGTGCGGCGACATTTGCGTAGTTGTTGAGACGTTACGTGGGCAGGTGGCCGAAATCACCTACGTGATGCTGGCGGCCGGCCGGCAGTTGGCACAGGGTCTCAAAACGAAACTGACCGCCGTTTTGCTGGGCCAGGGGGTCCAGAAACTGGCGGACACGCTCGGAGCTGCCGATCGCGTGGCGGTCCTCGAGCACCCGGCGCTCGCCGAGTTCAACCCGGATGCCTACCTGACGGCGCTTGCTGCGGTGTTTGCGGGACGTACGCCCCGCGTGATACTTTGCGGGCACACGGCGATGGGTACCGATCTGGCCTGCGGCCTGGCGCGCCGGCTGAAACTGCCGGTAGCGACCTCGTGCCGAACGTTTGCCATCGAAGGCCCCGACGCCACGTTCGCGGCCCTGACGTGTGGTGGAAAACTGATCGCCGCCGGGCGGTTGCCGGACCCGAGTTGCGTGGCGACGGTTATGGCGGGCGGCTACAAGGCAGACGCGGGCAAGGTGGCGAAGACGCCGCCCATCGAGACGCTGCCCGTGCCGGCCGGCCTGGATGCCGTCCGCACTCGGTTCAAGCAGTACATCGAACCGCCCGCGGGCGACGTGGATATTGCCAAGCAGCCCATCCTGGTTTCGGTCGGACGGGGTGTGCAGAACAAGGACAACATCGCGCTGGCGGAGGAGTTGGCCAAGGCGCTGGGCGGCGTGGTATCCGGCTCGCGGCCCGTCATCGATCAAGTCTGGCTGCCATCCACGCGCCTGGTCGGGAAGTCGGGCAAGCAGGTCAAGCCCAAGCTCTACCTGGCCTTGGGAATCAGCGGGGCGCCCGAGCATGCGGAAGGCATGCGCGACGCGGAGCTGATCGTGGCGATCAACCGCGACGAAAAAGCCCCGATTTTCGGGTTTGCGCATTTTGGTGCAGCCGTGGACGTGCTGGAGCTCATTCCGGCGTTGACAGCAAGGGTCAAGCAGGCGTAGTCCGTCCGGGATCATGGCATGATCGAGCGGATCAATTTCTGGGGTCTGCACGGCGCCTGGCACACGCTGGCGGTGGTCGTCACGTACGCCGCCCTGCCGCTGTGCGCGCTGGTCTTGCTGGTCCGCCTGTACCTGCGGATTCGCCTCTGGTGGCAGGTCGGCCGGCCGGAGCCGCGCTGGGACCACATCAACATGCGTGTGCAGCGCCTGCTGAAGTACGCGATTGCCCAGGTCAAGGTCTGGCGGCAGGCGTATCCAGGGCTGATGCACTTCGGCCTCGCCTGGGGCTTCTTTGTCTTCTTCCTGGGTACCGCGCTGGCGACGATCGACGCGGACATCGTCAAATTCCTGCGCGGCCCGCTGTATCTGGGCTACAAGCTCCTCCTGGATGTCTTTACGGTCATCTTCCTGGTCGGATTCGTCCTGGCTGGCTACCGCCGGTTTGTACAGCGGCCGGAACGGCTAACGTTGACCTCGCCCTTCGCGCTGGCGCTCGGGCTCATCTTTCTGATTGTGTTTACCGGGCTGGCGACCGAGTCGTTGCGCCTGGCCTCCGTCGCGCTTCAGCCAGAGCTCCAGCCGGGTTGGCGCCCCGCGCTCGGCTGGATCACGCCCGCCGGATGGCTGCTGGCGCAGCTCTGGCTCGCACTGGGCCTCACGGTGCCCGCGCTGACGCAGATTCACCTGGCCACGTGGCTGGTACACGCCGGTCTGGTGGCGATCTTCCTGGTCACGCTGCCGACCAGCGCGCTCGTCCACGTGATTACGTCGCCGCTGAACGTATTCTTCTCCCAGCTCGACCGGCCGGACGGGCGCCTGGCGCCGGCCTTCCAGCGGGACGGCCTCGCGGGCGTGGCGACACTCCGGGATTTCACCTGGAAGCAGCTCATGGACGCCGACGCCTGCACCGAGTGCGGGCGCTGCCAGGACGTGTGCCCAGCCCACGCCAGCGGCCAGCCGCTTTCGCCGAAGAAGGTGATCCTGGGCATTAAGAACGCGCTGACGACTTGCCGAGCGGTGCTGCGGGGCCGGAATGGGAACGGTCAAGGCGAGTGGCCCCCGTTTACCGGCGCGGTCGTCGAAGACGCGGCCGCCTGGGCCTGCACCACGTGCCGGGCCTGCGTCGCCGAGTGCCCGGTGCTGATCGAACACGTGGACGCGATCGTGGACCTGCGCCGCTGCCTGCTGGCCCAGCAGCGGGCGGACGGCCAACTGACCACGTCCTTGAGCAACCTGCGGCGCTACGGGAATTCGTTCGGCAAATCGGATAAACAGCGGGCCAAGTGGACCACGGGGCTGGATTTCAAGCTCAAGGACATTCGCAAGCAGCCGGCGAAGCTGTTGTGGTTTGTCGGGGACTACGCCTCGTACAGTCCGGCCCTGACGGAGATCACGCAGGCGACGGCGCGCGTGTTCCAGCGGGCCGGGCTGGATGTCGGGCTGCTCTACGACGCCGAACGCAACGCCGGCAACGACCTGCGCCGGGTCGGCGAAGAGGGCCTGTTCGAGCTGCTGGGCCAGAAGAACCTGGCGGCGCTAGAGAAGTGCCAGTTCGAGCAGATCGTGACCACCGATCCGCACAGCTACAACACGCTGAAGAACGAATACGCGTGGAACGGCCAGAGCGTTCCCGTCTACCACTATGCCGAAACGCTGGATCAGGCGCTGCGGGGCGGGCAGCTCTCGCCGCTGCGGAAGCTCGACACCGTCGCGACGTACCACGATCCCTGCTACCTGGGGCGGTACAACGGCGTGTACGACGCGCCGCGGCGCGTTTTGGCGGCGCTCGGCTGCCGGCTGGTAGAAATGCCCCGGCATCGCGACCGGGCGCTGTGCTGTGGGGCCGGCGGGGGACGCATTTGGATGGAAGAGAAGAACGTCAAGGAACGACCGAGTGAGAACCGCGTCCGCGAGGCCGCGCAACTGGCCGGCGTGCAGGTCTTCGTCGTCGCTTGCCCCAAGGACCTGACGATGTTCCGCGATGCCGTCAAGACAGCCGGCCTGGAAGGCCGGCTCGTGGTGCGGGACCTGATCGAACTGGTCGACGAGGCCACGCGTCCGCTCGAGCCCGCGCCAGCCGTGAATGCCGGGGCCGGCGCGCCCTGATTTGTTGTGCAGGAGACCGATCCAATGGCCGAGAAAGTTGGCGTTTACGTTTGTGACTGCGGCAGCAACATCGCCGCGACGGTGGACGTGGAGCACGTGGCCCAGTGGGCGGGTGGGCTCCCGGAAGTCGCGATCACCCGCGAGTACAAGTTCCTCTGCTCGTCGCTCGGTCAGGCGATGATCGCCGAGGACATCAAGACGGAAGGGCTCACGCGGATCGTGGTGGCCGCGTGCTCGCCGCACCTGCACGAGAAGACCTTTCGGCGGGCTTGTGAAAGGGCCGGGCTGAACCCGTATCTGTTGCAGATGGCCAACATCCGCGAGCACGTCTCCTGGGTCACCAAGGACCGGGTGGCCGCAACGAGCAAGGTCAAGGCCCTGGTCGCCGCGGCCGTCGCCCGTGTGCAGTACCACCAGCCCTTGGAGCCCATGGCGGTGGCGGTGAACCCGCACACGCTGGTCGTCGGCGGCGGCATCGCCGGCATTCAAGCCGCGCTCGAGCTCGGCGACGCCGGCTACCCCGTCTACCTCGTGGAGCGCGAGCCGAGCATCGGCGGCCACATGGCGCAGTACGACAAGACGTTTCCCACGCTCGACTGCGCCGCGTGCATTTTGACGCCCAAGATGTCCGATGTGGGTCAGCACGACAAGATCCAGCTCCTGACGTATTCCGAGTTGGAGGAGGTTTCGGGCTCGATCGGCAACTTCAAGGTCCGGATTCGCAAGAAAGCGCGCTACGTCGACGACGCCACCTGCAACGGCTGCGGGCTGTGCATCGAAAAGTGCCCGCGCAAGGTTGTCGACGACGGGTTTGAGGCCGGCATGGGCTACCGCAAGTCCATCTACACGCCCTTCCCGCAGGCCGTGCCCAAGATCCCCGTGATCGACCGCGGTTCGTGCATCTGGTTCGAGCGCGGCCGCTGCCGGGCTTGTGAGAAGCTGTGCCCGACCAAGGCGATCAATTTCGATCAAAAGGACGAGATTCTCGAAGTCGAAGTAGGCAACATCATCCTGGCGACGGGCTGGGACATGTTCGACTGCCGGCGGATGCCGCAGTATGGGTACGGACGGTTGGCGAATGTCTTTACCAGCCTCGAATTCGAGCGCATGTGCAACGCCAGCGGGCCGACGGGCGGGCGAGTCGTGCTGCGCGACGGCGTCACCGAGCCGAAGTCCGTTTGCATCGTGCACTGCGT
Organism: Phycisphaerae bacterium; assembly: GCA_020058145.1. Taxonomy (GTDB): domain Bacteria; phylum Planctomycetota; class Phycisphaerae; order UBA1845; family Fen-1342; genus JAGVEP01. The sequence goes on from JAGVEP010000240.1 coordinate 10,463, forward strand.
GGGCAGCCGCGACAAGCACTATAACTCCTATTGCTCGGGCATCTGCTGCATGCTGTCGCTCAAGCTCGGCCATCTCGTGTTGGAAAAGACCGCCGCCAAAGTCTACGCGTGCTACATCGACATGCGGCCGAACAAGAAGGACTACGAGGAGTTCTACTGGCGCCTGCTCGAAGAGGGCATGTTGTTCGTCCGCGGCAAGGTGGCCGAGGTCACCGATGTGGCGCGTACGCCGCAGGAGGAAGACCAGCTCATCGTGCAGGTCGAAGACACGCTCCTGGGCAAGCAGCGGCGCATTCCGGTGGACATGGTCGTACTGATGGGCGCGATGGAGCCGCGTCGCGATGCCCGCGAGACCGGCCTGAAGGCCGGGATCTCGTGCAGCATGGCCGGCTGGTTTATCGAGCGGCACCCCAAGCTCGATCCGATCGCCACGATGACCGAGGGTGTGTTCATCGCCGGTGCGTGCCAGGGCCCCAAGGACATTCCTGACTCGGTTGGTCAGGGTGCGGCGGCGGCGGCCCGCATCGAGGGCATGATCTCCAGGGGCACGGTGATGATCGAACCGGTCGTGGCCACCGTTCAAGAGGAGCGCTGCTCGGGTTGCCGCATCTGCAACAGCTTGTGCCCGTTCAACGCCATCGACTTCCTGGAAACGGAGAAGGTCAGCAAGATCAACCCGGTATTGTGCAAGGGCTGTGGGACCTGCGTCGCCGGGTGCCCGGCGGAGGCGATCAGCGGCGCGCACTTCAGCCGGGACCAGATCAACGCGGAGATCGCGGGATTGTTGTGCGACGCCGACGGCCGGGAGTCCGGTGCGGAGCTGGCGTTCGCGCCGGCCCAAGCGGAGTAGCGTGATGTTGCGTGAAATCTACGAGCCGAAGATCGTCGGCTTCTTCTGTAACTGGTGCTCGTATCGCGCCGCAGACGGGGCCGGTACGGCCCGGATCAAGTACGCGCCCAACGTGCGCGTCGTCCGGCTGATGTGCAGCGGCCGGGTCGATCCCGCCTTTGTCCTCAAGGCGCTGGCACTCGGGGCGGACGGCGTGCTGGTGGCGGGCTGCCACCCCGGCGAGTGCCATTACATCGAACAGAATTACAAGACCATGCGGCGTTTCGCCATGCTCCAGCACACGCTCACGGCGCTGGGCATCAGCGCGCGGCGCGTCCGGCTGGTGTGGGCCTCGGCCGGCGAGGGCGCGCATCTGGCCCGGGAAATCGACCGGTTCGTCGAGGACGTACGCACGCTCGGCCCGCTGCACTGGCAAACGCAACTTGCGGAGCCCGATCACACGGCCGAAATCGACAGGATCCTGGTGGAACACGCCGAGGCCATGGAGGTGGGCCGATGAGCGACAAGGGCACACTCGCCATTTATTGGGCAGCGTCTTGCGGTGGCTGCGAGATCGGCATCCTGGCGCTCAACGAGAAGATCCTCGACGTCGCCGCCGCGTTCGACATCGTGTTCTGCCCCTGCATCATGGACACCAAGGCCCGCGACGTCGAGCACATGCCCGACGGGCACATTGACGTCTGCCTGTTCAACGGGGGCATTCGCACGAGCGAGCAGGAATACATGGCGCGCCTGTTGCGGCAGAAGTCGAAGGTGCTGGTGGCCTTCGGCTCGTGTGCGCATGAGGGCTGCATCCCCGGCCTGGCCAACGTGACGAACCGGCAGAGCATCTTCGAGACGGTCTACCTGGACAGCCCCTCGACCGACAATCCCGGCCGGACCCTGCCGCTGCCGGAAGTTCAACACAATGGCTTTCATCTGGCGCTGCCGGTGTTCTATGACACCGTGCGAACGCTGGGGCAGACGGTCAAAGTGGACTACTACCTGCCCGGCTGTCCGCCCGAGGCGGACCGCGTTTGGGATGCCGTCGTGGCGATCCTGGAGGGCACGTTGCCCGCGCCCGGGTCGGTCATCGGCGCCCAGACGACCGTCTGCGATGAGTGCACGCGGACCCGCAGCGAGAAGAAGATCAAGGCGTTCAAGCGGACCTGGCAGGTATGGCCGGAGGAGAGTCAATGCCTGCTCGAACAGGGGCTCATCTGTTGCGGGCCCGCGACGCGCGCCGGGTGCCAGTCACGCTGCCCGACCGTGAATTCTCCTTGCATCGGCTGCTACGGACCGAACGCGGGTGTCGAGGACCAGGGCGCCCGGCTTATCACCGCCCTCGCCTCTGTAATCGACTCCAACGACGCCGAGGAGGTCGAGCGCATCGTCCGCGAGGGGGTTCCCGACCCGGTTGGGACGTTTTACCGGTTCAGCCTCGCGCACAGCTTGCTCCGCCGGGCGGCCTTGGTCCCGGACGAAGAACGACACGAGCTGCCGCTGCCGCGGGCGGCCCAGTGAAGGATGTCCGCATGACCACCCAACGAATTTCCATCGATCCGATCACGCGCCTCGAAGGCCACGGGAAAATCGACATCTTCCTCGACCCGGCCGGGAACGTGGCCGAGACCTTTCTCCAGATCCCCGAACTGCGCGGCTTTGAGCGTTTTTGCGTCGGCCGGCCGGCCGAGGACATGCCCAACCTGACGAATCGGATCTGCGGCGTGTGCCCCGAGGCGCACCACATGGCATCGACCAAGGCGCTCGATGCGTTGTTTCACGTCGATCCGCCGCCAACGGCGAAGAAACTACGCGAGCTGTTCTACTGCATCTTCTACGCCACCGACCATACGACGCATTTCTATGCACTGGGCGGTCCGGATTTCGTCATGGGCCCGGATGCCCCGAAGGAGCAGCGGAACATCCTCGGCGTGATCCAGAAGGTCGGGATGGAGATCGCGGGCAAGGTGCTCAAGATGCGCCGCGACGGCCACCACCTCATCGAGATGATCGGTGGCCGCAAGGTCCATCCGAATTGGGGGTTGCCCGGTGGCGTCAGCCGCGGCATCAACGAAGAGCAACGTTGCGAGATTGAGGCCCGCGGCCGGGAGGCGATTGAATTCGCCCGATTCTCGCTGCAACTCTTCAATGACATCGTGTTGGGCAACCCGGCGTACGTGGAGCTTGTGACCAGCGACGCGTACACCCACCGCACGTACAACATGGGCACGGTCGACGCCCAGAATCGGGTTAACTTCTACGATGGGTTGATTCGCGTGGTCGGCCCGAATGGACGCGAGCACGCCAAGTATCCCGCGCGGGACTACCGCGAGTACATCGCGGAGCATGTCGAGCCCTGGTCATATCTGAAGTTCCCGTTCCTGAAGAAGATCGGCTGGAAGGGGTTTGTGGATGGCGAAGATTCCGGGCTCTACAAGGCCACGCCCCTGTCCCGCCTGAACGCGGCTGACGGCATGGCGACGCCGCTGGCGCAGCAGGAATACGAGCGGATGTACGACACGCTCGGCGGCAAGCCGGTACACCACACGCTGGCGACCCACTGGGCCCGGCTCGTTGAGTTGCTGCACGCGACCGAGCGCTGGGTCGAGCTCGCGGTGGACCCCGAAATAACCGGGAAAGAGTACCGCGCGCTGCCCACGCACCGCCCCGACGAAGGCGTGGGCTCCGTCGAGGCCCCGCGGGGCACGCTGACGCACCACTACTGGACCGACGAGCGCGGCATACTGACCCGCGTCAACTTGATCGTCGGCACAACCAACAACTACGCACCGATCCAGCTATCGATCAAGAAGGCCGCCCAGGGCCTGATTCGCGAGGGCGTCGTCGTCACCGAAGGGCTGCTGAACAAGGTCGAGATGGCCTTCCGGGCGTATGACCCGTGTTTCGGCTGCGCCACGCATTATCTGCCGGGGCAAATGCCGCTTACGATTCGCATTCGCGCGGCGGACGGCCAAGTTCTTCGCGAGATTTCGCGGGCGGCGCCGTAGGCCGCGCCAAGGACCCGTGCATGGCAACGCAACCGGCTAGTCTCGTCACGGAGGGCACGCAGCACCCAGTCCGCACGCTGGTCCTCGGACTGGGCAACCCGCTCGTGTCCGATGACAGCGTCGGATTGCGGGTCGTCCAGGAGCTACGCGCCGAGTTGGCCGCCTATTCCGATGTCGAAGTGGACGAGGAGTATTGTGGCGGCTTGCGGCTGATGGAACGTCTGGTCGGGTACGACCGCGCGATCCTGATCGACGCGATTTGCGCGGGCCACGCGCCGGGCACCGTGCGTGTTTTTTCTCCCGAGACGGCCACGACGCGACACAGCGCGTCGGCCCACGACGTGAGCCTGGTGGTCGCCCTCGCGCTGGGGTGTCAGGCCGGCGCGGCGCTGCCGCGCCGCGAGGCTATTCGGCTGGTCACGATTGAAGCCGCCGACGTTGAAACGTTCGGCGAGGAATGCACGCCGGCGGTCGCGGACAGCGTCGGCCGCGCCGCCGACATCGTGCGCGAGCTTCTGGCGACGTGGAGATCAGGGCCATGATTTCGATCGAAAACCTGCGGTCGCTTCCATATTTCGCCGGCGTGGGCCACGAAAGCCTGAAGGATGTCGCTGCCATCGCCGACGAGTACCACTTTCAGAAGGGCCAGACGCTCTTCAAGATGGGTGACCCGTCACGGGGGCTGTACATCCTGCGCCAGGGACAGGTGGACATCATTTACGAGCTCAGGGGCGCCGAGCGGTGCGTCGTGGACACGGTCGTCGGCGGCGACCTGATCGGCTGGTCGTCGTTGGTGGAGCCCCACCGCAGCACGGCGACGGCGGTGGCACGCGAGGCGGGCAATGCCATTTGGATCGAGGCGGCCGGCGTTCGCGCGCTCTGCGAGCGTGATACCGTGTCGGGGTATCACCTCCTCAAGGCCCTGACGGAGGTGCTCAGCCGCAGGCTGGAGGGTGCCCTGGTACAACTGGCCGCCGCGGGCTGAGCGCTGCTGCCCATGGATCACAAGAAGCCGCAGATTCTGTGCATTGACGACGACCCGGACATGCATCTGGTGGTCGAGGCCATTCTTGGCGCACGTGATTACGAGCTTACGTGCTACGGCGGCGGGGCGGCCGGCCTGGAGCACATGCGCCGCAGCCGGCCGGACCTACTGCTGCTGGATATCATGCTCGCGCACCCCACGGAAGGTCTTCAGGTCGCCTGCCAAATGCGCCAGGATCCGCATCTGCAGGACATCCCGATCATCTTCATTTCTTCGATGGGCCAGGCGAGCGAGGCCGAGTACGCCCGTGAAGTCTGTCCGGTCGCCCTCGCGGCGGACATGTTCCTGGAAAAGCCGCTCGACGCGGCCACGGTCCGCGAGGCCGTTCAGTGGGTGCTTCAGCAAAGAGGATGGGGCAACTCTGGGTCTCCGAACGAGCTGCCGTGACGTTACTGTCAGGGACTGGGCCACGGGGATGATCGGCAACTGAGAACCGCATGGTGCGGCCCCTGCGAGCCCCCGCCCGCGCGAGGGCGGGGCGATCTGCCCACGCCCTCGCGCCGCGGTTCTGTTGTTACCCGCCAGCCAGGATCGCGACGAACGGGTTGATGTCATCGAAGTCCACGACACCGTCGCCGCTGCAATCGGCGTTCAGGAAACTGCAGCCTGGGTACTCGGCCGTGTAAGCCACGGGGCTGCTGATCGCCAAGACGAACGGATTGATGTCGTCGAAATCGACGATGCCGTCACAATTCAGGTCGCCCGTGGCAAAAGGCGTGACGACGACGCTCTCGATGACGAGGCCCTCGTCATCGCCGCTGGTGAGCTCGCAACGGGTGCGCGAGCCAAAGCTCGAGGTCGCGCCGAGCGGCTCAACGCGGAAGGAACTGACGTTGGGTACTACCTCACCGGAGCCGGGGAGCACGAAGTCGTACATGCCGATGCAGCCCTGGAAGGTCCAGACCGGGTTGCCCGGCGTGCCGGTATTGATCCACCATTCCCTCGATCCCGGCGGGCACCGGTTCGTGAACCACGGTCTGGGCCCGCCGTTGAAGAAGTCGGTTCCAGCCGGGGGCCCGACGACCACACCCAAATCGTCGAACAACGTCAGGCGAAAGCCCGACGCGCCCAGCGCGGAGAAGTCCGCATCGAGCTCTTCGGTCCCGGAAGGATCCATAGTCTGGGTGCGGCTGACGCGCAGCTCCTGGCCGCCGTCATCGTAGAGCTTCATGATGATGACGTGTCCGCGGCAGCAGCGGGGCTTGTGGCTGGTCACCGAGAGGCCGCCGGTGTTGGGCGGCAGGCCGATGGCCACGCCGTCCTGGCCGCTGCTGCCGAGGTTGTCCACATGCAGCGTGCGCTGCTCGGGCGTGCAGCCGTTGGGGTCGTCGCACTGCTCGCTGATCTGCGCCGGATCCAGGCCCCAGCACTGGACGCCGTAGGACCGAACGTTCGCGTTCGAGACCATCAGTTCGGGGATGCCGCTGCCGGTGATCGACATGGACTCGATGCCGGGACTGTCGGGCGTGCCGACGGGGAGGGTCGGGGTGACGACGAATTCGGTGTACATCACGCCGTCGCAGTAGAACACGTAGACCGTAATCCACGGGCAGATGTTGCACAACTGGCCATACCATACACCCGCCATGGGTGTCGTTCCGGGAGGGCAATAGAAAATCTGGTGGTCCAACGGAAAATCGACGATGGGGCCGGGGAACGATCCGGAAAAGATCACGGTGCCGCTCGCGTCATGCTGAACGATCTCGACCCCGGTCGCGCCCACAGCGGAGTAGTCGCACGTGAGGGTCCCGGTGCCATCGCCGTTGCTGAGCAGGCGGTGGCTTCCGTAGATCAGGCCGTCCCAGCCCTTGTGTCTGGTGCGGAAGCTGGCGCCGGGGGTGCTCATAAGCGGTTGGAGGTCGAGCTCAGCTCCGCCGCCGAAGGCCGAGTTCAGGCGGACGTCGACGCCGTCCTCACCAGAGCTGCCGAGGTTGTGCACGGGGAGGCGCCGTCCATTAACGGGGCCGAGTTGAGCATCCCCGAGGGGCTGGTGCAGCAGCCCGCTGACGTACGTGTCGGCGGGCTGTGCGAATGCGGCGCTGGCCGCACACACGGCCGTCAGGGAGATTACGAAAGCACATCGAAGTTTCATCGCTGCAATCCTTTCAATCTTGTGACAACTTGTGACAAAGAGCTATTGCGCTGTTCTTGGGAACGCCCCAGACAGACTGCGGACAACTCCTTTGGATAAATACGCCAGTTCAGGCCTAGCGGCGAGAGCAGCGGGTCTTTGCGCTGCGCATCTCTGCCATGCTTCCGTGCGAAAAGTCCGAATCTCCAAGTTCCTGGCACAGATTTCTCTGAATTCCGCTGGGGATGTGCCAGACGACGGGATCAAAAATGGCCTTGGATACGTGTAACCGAGGAGATACAATGATGTTGCGCATCGGGAGCCAACGCACATGCAGCCCGTCAACCTCGTCACAACGACCACGGATTTGCTTGCCGGTCTGCACGAGTGCGGCAATCGCGCGGTCTGGGACGAATTCGACCGACGTTATCGGCCGATCCTGGTGGGCTTCTTGCGCCGGATGGGGCTGAATGAGAACGACGCGGCGGACGTCGCCCAGGACACGCTGACCTGTTTTGTGCAGGCTTACCGCCAGCACAAGTATGATCGCGACCAGGGTCGGTTGCGCTCGTGGCTGATCGGGATGGCGCGTTGCCGGCTGGCCGATTGGCATCGCGTCAAGGGGCGCCGGCGCGAACTGGGCGGCGAGTCGGCGACCGCGAACATGCCCGCTGACGAGGACGGTGACGCGGCCTGGGAAGCGGAAGAACGCCGGTTTATCCTCGAGCAGGCCATCGCGGACCTGCGGCAAACCACCCGCTTCAACGAGCGGACGATCGCAGCGTTCGAGCGCGTCGTGCTGAGCCAGGAACCCATCGAGACCGTTTCCGCCGAGTTGGGCCTCACGCCGCAGGATATCTACAACGCCAAGAACCGTGTGGTCGAGAGGCTCCGCGAGCTAGTCCGGCGCTACGAAGGCAGCTTCGTTGGTGGTTAAGCCATGGGGCCTTCTCCGGAGCCGTGTCCATCGTCCGACGTACTCGAGAACCTTGCCGTCGGCAGTGCTGCCACGTCGGCGGTGCGTGCGCATCTCTCCACTTGTGACGCCTGCCAGCGCACTTTGCAGCGGATTCGTGAGGATAATCACTTCCTGCGCGGATTTCTGAGCAGTGGGGGCTTCGCGACCCGCGCGCCGGCCGCTACGGCCCCGACGATCAATGTCCCGGGCTACCAAATCGTCCGCGAAATCCACCGCGGCGGGCAGGGCGTGGTTTACCAGGCCGTGCAGCGCTCCACCTCCCGCCACGTCGCGATCAAGGTGATGAAGCAGGGGCCGTTTGCCACGTTGGCCGACCGGGCGCGCTTTGACCGCGAGATCGAGACGCTGGCCAAGCTCGACCATCCCAACATCGTCACCGTACACGACGCCGGCGTCGTCGCGGGGCTGCAGTACTTCGTGATGAACTACATCGATGGCCGGCCGCTCGACGAGGCGCTGCCCGCCGTCCGGGCCACGGAACCGGAGGGTGTCGCCGCGATTCTCAACCTGTTCATCAAGGTCTGTGACGCGGTCCACGCTGCCCACCTGCGCGGCGTCATTCATCGCGACCTTAAGCCGAGCAACATTCGCGTGGACGCGGCCGGCGAGGCGCACATTCTGGATTTTGGGTTGGCCAAATCGCTCGACGCGGAAGCCGAATCGAGGATGACGCACACCGGTCAGTTTGTCGGGTCGCTGCCGTGGGCTTCGCCGGAGCAAGTGGAGGGCGCGTCGGCCAGGGTCGATCTGCGCACGGATGTCTATTCGCTGGGCGCGATCCTCTATCAGTTGCTCACGGGTGCGCTGCCGTCCGATGTCAGCGGCAATCTGCGCGACGCGGTGGACAGCATCCTGTTCCGCACGCCGCTGCCGCCCAGCGCGCGCGTGGCCAGCAGCGGCGGCCCGTGGCGGAGCGACGAGCTCGACACGATCGTGCTGAAATGTCTGGCCAAGGATCGCGAGCGGCGCTATCAGACCGCCGGCGAACTCGGCCGCGATCTGGGCCGTTATCTAGCCGGCGAGGCGATCGAAGCCAAGCGCGACAGCGCCGTGTACATGTTGCGCAAGACGCTGCGCCGCTACCGCTTGCACGTCGCCGTCGTGGGGGCCTTCGTCGTGCTGCTGACGGTGTTCGGGGTAGTCATGGCGGTCCTTTATCAGCGTGCGGCACATTTGGAGCACGAGGCGGTCCAAGCGGCGGGGTCCTTGGACGATCTGCTGTCACAGAGCAATGTCGAGCAAGGCCGCATGGCGGGCATGCTCGGAAACCTGGAGCAAGCGGAGCAGCTCTTGTGGCGCGAGCTGCTCACGTACCGCGAGGTGGGCAGCCCGCCCGCCCTGCAACTCAATGCCCCCCCCGGACCGCCCGAGGCCTACTGGAGTTTGTGGGAGCTGTACCGGCGCTACCCTTGCCGGCGCACGCTGACTCCGCAGCCGCCAGCGGTGCGCACCGCAACGCTGTCGGACGACGGCCAGGGCCTTTGGACGGTTGATGCGAACGGATTTGTGCAGAAACTCGACGAGCTCGGCACGCAGGTGGATTCGTACCGGGTTCCATGCCCCAACGTGCGCGGCGTGCCGTCCACGGACGCGACCGGCAAGCTCATCCTCAACTTCGACGGCCAGCACCACGCCGTCTGGCGTCGCGACGCCGGTGACCGGCCGCTGCTTGAACTGCCCAAGGACGCCGAAAGCGTCTGCCTCTCGCGGTCCGGACGGCGCCTGGCCGGGGTGATCAACGGAGAGGCGGTCGTCTGGGACACTGATCCGGCGGCGGAGACCGCTCGTTTCCGTGGCGAGGATGGCGAACTTACCGCTGTGGCGCTTTCGAACGATGACCGTCACGTGGCCGCCCGCGATCGACTCGGCGGGCTGCAAATCTGGGAGCTTGACTCGCTACGGTGCGTCGCCCGCGCGTCGAAGGCGCCGCCACAGCATGAGACGTTGCACAGCATGGGAGAATTGCTGTTCTCACCCGACGACAGCCAGCTCGCGGACGCGTGGGTGGACATCGCCGGCCGCATCTGGAACCTGAGCGCCGCGCCGCTGAGTGCGGTTGAGCTTGCCGAGCGTCCCGGCGATTATCGTGTCCAGAGCTTCAGCCCCGACGGACGACTGCTGGCCGTCGGCGACCTGGGCGGTGCCGTACGCATTTTCGATACGGATACCGGACAGTGCCGCACCACATTTGTGGCGCATCGCGGACGCGTGCGCAGCCTCGCGTTCGCCGGCGACGGCCGTGGTTTATGGACCTGCGGGGAAGGCGAGCTGCGCCTGTGGGACATTGACGCAAACGCAGGCGTACGCGTTGTGCACATCGAGGGCGAGTCCTTGCACAGCGTCGACATCAGCCCTGCCGGAGACTGGCTCTGTGCCGGCGGCCGGCTGGGCCAGTTACACCGCATCAATAGCGGCACGCTCGCGGTCACAAGCCTGGACTTGCGCACCGCAGCTACCGTTTCTGGCGTGACCATCTCGCCGGACGGGACACGCACCGCCGCGGCGACCTATGCGAACGCGGCGTACATCTGGGACGGCCAGGAGCCGGATACAGAGCCGGTTCGGCTCGCCCACCCGAGCCTGGTCAGTCATGCGTGTTTCCATCCCGATGGTACGCGGCTCGCAACAGCCTGCGACGATGGCATCGTACGAATCTGGCGGGTGGCGGATGGCAGTCTGGAGCGTGAGCTGCGCAAAGTCGACGACCGCATCCCGCAAGTGGCCTTCGACGCGACCGGCCGGCGACTGGCGGCCGCGGTACGCAGCGGTGCGCTCCTCGTGTGGGATCTTGCCGCTGATGCGTGCGAGACGTGGAGCCCGGCGACGCACAAGCCGCTCCGCGCCGCGTGCTTCTCGCCCGACGGCCGCTGGCTCATCGTCGCCGGCGCGGAGCGTATTGTCGCGGTGTGGGATACCGCGCTTCGGCGGCGCGTCGCGACTCTGGTTGGTCACAGCCAGGAGATCTTCTGTCTCGACATCAGTCCCAACGGCGAGTTGATCGCCAGTGGCGACACGGGCGGCGCCATTCGACTGTGGCACGCCGCCCTGCGGCGACCGCTGGCGACGCTGGAAGGGTGCGTGGGACCGGTCATGGCGCTGCACTTCGCCGTCGACGGGCGGACGCTGGTATCCGCGTCACTGGACGGCACGCTGCGGGTGTGGGACCTCACCTACTATGCGCGGCACGTCGCCGGCAACCTCGAACCCCAACTGCGCCGTGTGGACGCCGACCAGACCGATCCGCTGCGAGCGGCTGCCTGGCGGCACTGGGCCGCTGCTGCCGCTGGAGCGACCAGCAACGAACCGGCGGACCGCACCCATGCTTCTGATCCGGGTCCTTGAGCTTGTTCCGGGCCTCGCGGGCCTGCGTTTGCAGGTCTGTGACGCTTTCAGCGATCAGCAGGAACCTCCCGTGCACAAATGTGCACAAAAGTGTGCACAAACGGAGGTTCCCCTGAAGCGCTAAGGCTCGAAGAATCCGATACTTACGATTCTTCGAACCCTGCTAGAACGGAGAGGGCGGGATTCGAACCCGCGGTACAGGTTTAGACCCGTACGACGGTTTAGCAAACCGTTACCTTCAGCCACTCGGTCACCTCTCCAACTACTTAACAACAAAGGGCTTATGCATCTCATGCCTAACGGTGGTTTCGCACACGACAACCGGGTGAGACGCTACACTTCCGCTCGCTCGCTCGTTGTGCAAACTGGTGGAGGTTGTCGCCATGGCAAAAAACGAACGCCTCAAACCCAAGAAGCCGTACCCGTCCTTTCCTTTGACGGTACATCCGAACGGCCAGTGGTATAAGAAGATCCGCGGCCGCGTGCACTTCTTCGGCGTGTGGGCCGAGCCCAAGGCTGCCCTCCAGCGATATCATACGCTGGCGGCAGACCTTCACACCGGCCGCACTCCGCGAGTATCCACGCTATCGCACGCCGGTCCAACGGTCAAGAATGCCTGCAACAGCTTTCTCGGATGGCAGAAGGATAAGTTGGACACCGGGGAGATCGGCGCGCGCTGGTTCGAGGATTGCCGCAAGATCGTGAGGGAGTTCGCAAAGGCCGTCGGCAAAGAACGGCTCGTGCCGGACCTCCGGCCGGAGGACTTCCAGCGATATCGCCTGAAGCTGGCAAAACGGCTGGGCGTGCACGCGCTGACCCGGCACGTTACCGCTATCAGGAGCGTGTTCAAATACGCGTACGATGTCGATCTGATCGAGGGGCCGGTCAAGTTCGGCAGAGGCTTCGCCAACCCGTCCGCCGCACAGAAGCGCAAGGCCAAGCAGAAGGCCGAGCTTGAAAACGGAAAGAAGCTGTTCAAGCGAGAGGAACTCGTCTCGATTCTTGACGCATGTGACCCACACCTACACGCATCCGTCCTCCTCGGAATCAACGGCGGATTCGGGAACACGGATTGTGCCACGCTTCCACGTTCAACCGTCGATCTTGACGCGGGTTTGGTCACGTACGCCCGACCCAAAATGGGGGTGCATCGGATCGTCCCACTCTGGCCGGAAACCGTCGAGGCCTTGCGTCAAACGCTGGCGGGTGACCGGCCCGAACCAGCTGACAAACAAGCAGCCGCGCTGGTGTTTCTGACGCCTACCGGCAGGCCGCTCGTTCGGCAGACTGTCTCAGATGACGACGAGAGCGGCAAGATCAAAGCGGCAAACGTCGACGAACTCTCGGCCCGATTCTCCGCTCTCCTGAAATCCATCGGGATTCACCGGGCAGGCGTCGGGTTCTATACGCTCCGTCACACCTTCCGAACCTGGGCCGACGAGACGCACGACCAGCACGCGATCCACCGCATCATGGGCCACGCGATCCCCGGCATGAGCGGGATCTATGTCGAAGAAATCGGTCTTGAACACCTGCGAGCCGTTACAGACCACGTCCGGCGCAAGCTGTGGCCGCGCACGTCGGAAGATCAGCCAGTCAGGCTCGACTAACGCGGCGGCGTGTGCAATCGCGATACCGAACGACACTGCGTGCTACGGCCAGCCTCCGGCACTCACGTGATTTTCAGAGGCGCGGATCGGCGGTTTCATTCTATGAAGTCGATCCCAGGTCGGTCATTCGTAACCCGCCGGCGACTGCGACGCTTTTGAGCCTTCGAGCGTACCGTGCCGAGGAGATACGCATCGAGCCAATCGCGGTGAATGCGGTACCGCCGGCGAAACCCGCGGCCGGCATGGGTGGTCAGTTCGGCGGCTTTGAGTTGACCGGGGGCGATCAACCGCTCCAACGTATCCTGGGAAAGCTGCAGCTCCTCGGCGACCTCATCTATCGTAAGCCACTGGCTGGCGGCTGCATGGGCGCCGTTTCGCAGGGCCGCCAAGTGCTCCTCGATCTGCTGGAGCACCCGAAGCACTTCGCCATTCGCCAGGATGTCATCTGTCTCGTTGGCCATCCCAGTTTGATCGCCGCATGCCGGGAGCCACTTCTGGGCTGCCAGTCGCAAGCACCGTGTCGCATCGCCCGGACCAGCTACGCTGCTTCCTTCCTGATCCCGTGCGTAGACGGTGCCTTCCATCTCACAGTATTGCAGACATGAAGCCGCACCGAATGCCGTATCGCTGACGCGGGGCCCACCTTCACCCGACAAGCCACCTCTCACCACGGTGAGCTTCAGCCGCACTGCCAAACGAACACTTCCGCGCCGGCCAGGTGGGTTCCCTCTATGCCGAGGAACCCACCTCGGAGCGTGAGATCATGAACGTCGAAGAAGCACGGCAGTTGGCGAAGGAGAAGATCGAACAGCTCGGCGCAGAACTCGGGCGCGGGCAGAGCGAGACCCTGCGGGCCTACTTGGCGGCGATGAGCAGAATGCCCCGCTATTCCCTGAACAATCTGCTGCTGATCGCGGCACAGCGCCCTCAGGCCCGGCAAGTTGCGGGCTGCACCACGTGGCAGCGTCTGGGGCGCTCCGTGAAGAAGGGCGAACACGGAATCGCGATCCTGGCACCGGTCGTCCAGCGGCGCCGTGGCGGTTACCGAGGAACCACGGAACGGTGCGAGCCGGTCGCAGACGACGATCAACGCGACAGTGAGCGGAACGTGGTCGGCTTCCGCGGCGCGTATGTGTTCGACGTGTCGCCGACAATGGGCTCGCCGCTGCCCGACTTCGCCGTCGTTGCTGGAAACCCCGGACCCTACACGGACCGGCTGGCAGCATTCGCGACGGCCAAGGGCAGCAAGCTGGAATTCTCACGACGAATCGCGCCAGCCCTGGGCGCCTGCATCGGCGCTACGATCGTGCTCGTGCCCGACCTCGCGCCGGCCGAGCGCCGGTCCACGCTTACGCATGAGGTGGGCCACCAACTCTTACACCGGAACGCCGAGGCCGAGCCGAAATCCAAAACAGTCCGAGAGACGGAGGCCCAGGCCGTCGCCTTCGTGGTCTGCCAGGCCGGCCCTTGACAGGGTGTAGCTCTGTCAAGGGCGATTGGGCTCGATTCAAGAAGCTCCGCAGATTACATCCCGCTATGGAACGGCGCTGCCAAGACCCTGGCCGCAGCGCTCGAACGCATCCAACGCACCGCGGCCGAGATCATCGCCGCGCTCGGGCCAGACGTGTGAATGACGCCGGCCACCCGAGCCAGAACTCGCCCACGAATTCTGCTGAGGAGGCCATTTTTTTCTGCGCGCTATCCGAACGGTGTCAAATGTCCCCGCTACCCCAAGTTAGACACTTTTGAATGCGAATCGGCCTTGGCGCTGGCGGCAGGGCCGTTTTGCGTCAAAAGTCGTGACTACATTTGGGCCACCTCATCGCAGGAACGCAGGCGTTGTGGCAGGCTCAACCCCAGGCGGTTCAGGAGGACTTTCTGCGGCTGGTCGGGGGTGGTGACGCAACGCAGTCGGATGGCGTGCTCGCGACCGTCGCCGCGGCGCGCCTTGAGCAGCACGTCGCCGCTTTTGATCCTGGCGATCTCTTCGAGCAGCGTGCGCGGGGCAGCGCCCAGCCCGGCGCCGCGCAGCCACTGCGCCAGCGTCTTCCACCGGACGTAGGCCCGGCTGAGGGCGACCAGGGCGGGAGCCCGAAGGCCAGAATGTGAGCCTTGACGCGCTGGTCCTTGTGGTGCCAGATCGGCCGCAGCGCCAGTTCGTCCTTGGTGCTGCGGAAGGCCCACTCGGCCGCGGTGAGCTGGAGGTAGCGTTTCCACAGCCGGGCCGGGTCGGTTGCGGTCAGATTCGTCCGCAACAGGTAACAGCCTACCGACCGGGCCGACCATTCCTTCCAGCGTTCGTTCCGCGTCCAAGTGCTCGACAGCCTGGCCGTGTCCGCCGGCTTGTCGAGCGGCGTTACTCTTACCTCGAACGCCCCCGCCGCTCGCCCGTAGCGTTCCTTCAAGCGGCCCAGACGCTGATGCGCGCTCGAAGCCTCGCGGAGCACGCCCTTCTCGGCCACCCGCGGCAACTTCGTCAGTCCCGCCTCGAAGCGTTCCACGAACCGTTCGTGCAGCGCCTTTTCTTTTTCGCGCCGCGCCGCGCTGCGGGCCAGCCCTTGACAGACCTGCGTCCTGTCAAGGGCCAGGATGAAGGTCTCGTTCCCGTCCGGTCCCGGCACGAGCTTGACCGCCACGCCGGCCTGCACGGCCGGCCAATCCGCCTGCGTCAGGTGCTGCTCGAGCTGCTTCAACAGCGCCTTGGGCGTGCCGACGATGTACGAGCCGCCGCGCTGCCGCAGGAACGCCAGGTTTTTTTCGCTGACCATCCCGCGGTCCAGCACCCACACCCGCTCGGCCTGGCCGTACTTGGCCGCCATCGCCTTCACGAGCGTCGCGCTGGTCGTCGCGTCGCTGGTGTTGCCGGCGTACACCTCATAGCCGAGTGGAATCCCAGCGGTCGTCAGCACCAGGCCGCTGCAGACCTGCACGCAATCCGGCCGGCTGTCGCGCGAATAGCCGCGCTTCGCCAGCGGGTTGCCTTGGCACTGGCCCTCGACGGTAGCGTGGGCGTCCCCGCCCGCGAACGTGCTGGTGATGTCGTACGGCAGCCGGTCGTACTTCAGGTCGAACAGATCGCCCAGCCGTCCTGCTCGCACTTCTTCAGTTCGCCGAGCTACGCCAGCACGCGCTGCCGCGAGCCGCCGGCCGCGCGGTACGACTCGACCAACGCCCAGTAGGTGTGACCCGTGCCGTTCTTGCGTCGCTCCGGCCGTTTGAGAAACAGCGCATCCCGGCCGCGTGACGCGCTCCATCAGCGACCAGAATGCCAAATTCAAGCGGAAAAAACAACCGGGTAGGTCGTGACTACATCGACTTCCGAAATGAAAACCGCCGCTCACGCCCCGCCCTCGCGGTTCAACACGTCGAAAAACTTGAAAACCGCCCGAAAGTGTCTAACTTGGGCTAGCAACGGCAAATCAAGCTGTCAAGGGGCAGAACATCCCAAATATCCGGAGTTTTCTGGCGGCGGTGCAAGAGTGGGACGAAAAGGCGGCTTGCAGCGCCCGCCCTACGGAACCTCACACACCAGCCCGTCGTAGGCGAGTTCCATGCCGGCGGGCAGCTCGGCGTTCGTCACGGCGTGGGGCAGGCGGTGCGAGATGTGCGTAAAGTAAGTCCGGCGAGCGCCGATGCGCTGGGCTTCAACGATGGCCTGTTCGAGATTGAAGTGCGTCGGGTGTGCGCGACGCATGGGGGCGTCCAGAATCAGCGTGTCGAGACCCGTCAGCAGCGCATGGGATTCGTCCGGGATGAAATTGCAGTCCGGACAATAGGCGATC
>JAGVEP010000050.1 GCA_020058145.1 Phycisphaerae bacterium
ATCGTCGCGGCGGGCACGCCGGCGGAAGTAGCGAGTGCCGAGTATCGAGTAGCGAGTTCCGGACCGGCCGACGCAGGCGAAGCAGCCGAATCGCTCACGCGGGGCTATCTCGCGGGAAAACTGGCGATTCCGATCCCGACGAATCGCCGGCCAGTGCCGCCGTGGGAAGGGACGGAGGGACATAGGGACGAAGGGACGCAGGCGCGTAAGACTCCCGCACGGCGACGGCGGAGCGGCCCGAACTCGCTGCTCGCTACGCGCTACTCGCCATTTCCCGGTTGGCTCGTCGTACGCGGCGCGCGGCAGAACAATCTCAAGGACCTCACCGTGCCCATTCCGCTCGGGCGCTTCGCGTGCATTACCGGTGTTTCGGGCTCCGGCAAGAGTTCGCTGGTCAACGACATCCTCTGGCCCGCGCTGGCCAACAAGCTGAACCGCGCCAGCCTCACGGTGGGGGAGCACGACAAAATCGAACTGCGGGGTCCGCGCGCGGCCGACAAGCCGGTCGAACTCAACGAGACGGCCTGGCTCCGCGACAGCGTGACGCTGGACAAGGTCGTCAACGTCGACCAATCTCCCATCGGTACGACGCCCACCAGCAACCCCGCCACGTACACGGGGGTCTTTGACGGCATTCGCGAGCTGTTTGCCCGGCTGCCCGACTCCAAGATGCGTGGCTATAGCGCCAATCGCTTCAGCTTCAACCGCCCCGGCGGCCGTTGCGAAGCGTGCGAAGGCTATGGCCAGCGGCGCATCGAAATGCACTTCATGCCCGACGTCTGGGTCGAGTGCGAGACGTGCCGCGGGCGGCGCTACAACCCCGAGACGCTCGAAGTGCGGTTCAAGGGCCAGAACATTGCCGACGTGCTCGACCTCCGCGTCGCCGCGGCGCTCGAACTGTTCGCCAACGTGCCGCGTCTGCGGCGGATGCTGCAGACTCTCGTGGACGTGGGACTGGATTATGTGCAGCTTGGGCAGCCGGCACCGACGCTTTCGGGCGGCGAAGCCCAGCGGGTCAAGCTGGCCGCCGAGTTGGGGCTGCCCGACACCGGCCAGACGTTTTACATTCTCGATGAACCGACGACCGGGTTGCACTTCGACGACATCCGTAAGCTACTGACCGTGATCCAGCGGCTCGTCGATCTGGGCAACACCGTGCTGGTCGTCGAGCACAACCTCGACGTGCTCAAGTGCGCCGACTGGATCATCGACCTGGGCCCCGAGGCCGGCGAGGCGGGCGGATACCTGGTGGCCGCGGGGACGCCGGAGGGAATTGCGAATGCGGAATTAAGAATTAAGAATGGGACACCCGCAGACGGTGCGGTCTTGGACACGTCCGCGGCGGCGCCATTCTTAATTCCTAATTCTGCGTTCTCAATTCACAGCCACACTGCCGCCGCCCTCGCCCCCATTCTCGCCGCCGGGCCGCGTGAGGAACGCACGCCGTACGATCCGCACGCGCACGCCGCGCGCGTTTTGGCGGAAGAGCGGGCCGGTTTCGGCGACGTGGGCCGCGAGGTGCGTATGCCCTGGCAGGTCGACGGGCGGAAATGGCACCTCGAGCAGCGCGGCAGCCGCGAGGAGAAACCGCGGCGCTGGGCGGCCGCGGCGCTGGAGTACGTGGTGGACATCGTGCAAAAGGAGGGCCGCGCGCAGCGTCCGCCGGAGAAAGACAACCTCTTCGATGCCACGAATTGGAGCAACCGGGCGAGCGTGGAAATCACCGCGCCGCTCGCTCCGTACTGGTTTCTGCACGCGCTGACGGGCGGTGAGTGGCTGCTGGAGCTCTACTTCCGCGCTCCGCCTGGTGCGTTCAAATGGCGCGAGCTGAACGACAGTCTCGGGCTCAAGACGCTCGACGAGCGCGAGGATCTAGAAACTTACGGCGACTGGGCGCGCGTGGACGTGCGCCCGCGTAGCGATGGCTGGGAGGCCGTCGTCGTGTACGTCCACGACCAGGCGGAAATCAACACGCCGGCGTTCCGGCGATTCGTCAAACAGGCGGTCGCGGCGTATCGGGAGGGGCTCGCGTCCGGAACTTGAGCCGTCCGGATCGGCAACGAGTTGCATGTGCTCATAGCCGGTAGCTCCGCTCGTCGCTAGAATGCCAGCAGAGGAAGATGCGATGATTGCTGCACTGTACGACCGGATTACGGTGGACCCGGCGAAGATGAACGGACAGCCCTGCATTCGGGGCATGCGCCTGACCGTCCGGCGCGTCCTGGAGGCCCTGGCAACGCTGGGCAATGTCACAGACGTCAAGCAGGAGTATCCGGAGTTAGAGGACGAGGATATCCGGCAGGCCCTGGAGTACGCGGCGGCCAACCTCGACGATCAGGCGCTCGACTTGCCCGCACTGCCATGAGACTATTGCTGGATCAGGGGCTACCGCGCAGCGCGGCTTCTGCACTTCGCCGCCAGGGGCACGACGCCGTGCATGTCGGTGAGATCGACCTGGCCGAAGCGGATGACGCCGCTATTTTGGAGCACGCCCGAGCCGAGGGTCGCGTGGTCGTGACTTTGGACGCGGATTTCCACGCCCTGCTCGCGCACGCCGGCGCCGAGAGACCGTCGGTTGTCCGAATACGCATCGAGCGACTGAAATCCGAGCCGATGGTCACCCTCCTTCTCTGGCTCGTCACTCACTGCGGCGCGGCGTTGGACGCGGGTGCGTGTGTGACGGTCTTACCGGGTCGCGTTCGCGTGCGTCGCCTGCCGCTGAAGCCACGACGATCATGATCGAATCCCTCGCCCGCCGAGCGTTCTTCGCCTTTGAGCTGCCGATTCACTACATTTCGCGCCCGCCGCGGACCGATGGCGACGTGAGCAAGTGGGGCAAGAAGTACCTGGTGCCGCCGCTGGTCGAAATCGAGGGCACGGTTCCGCTGGCCGACGTGTACTGGGCCTGGCACGAGGACGGCTTCTATGCCGCGTTCGACGTCCCGAACCGCAGCGCCCGGCCGCGCTGTGACGCCACGCACTGGTGGAAGGGCGACGGAATCCGGCTGTGTATTGACACGCGCGACGCCCGCGACGTGAAGCGTGCGACGCGGTTTTGCCACTTCTTCTACGCCGCGCCCGTCGGCGGCGGGCCGGACGGCAAGCGCCCGCTGATCGGCACGCACCGCATGAGTCACGCCAAGGAACCGCCGCCGGTGGTCGACGTCACGCAGCTCAAGATCGCGGCCCATGTGCATCGCACCGGGTACGGGCTTGAACTCGCAATCCCCGCCGCTTGCTTGACCGGCTGGGACCCGGCCGAGCACGCCCGCCTCGGCGTGTTCTACAAGCTCAAGGACCTGCAACTCGGCGGCCAGCACCTCACCGTCGACGATGAACTGGGCTGGAACGCCGATCCGAGCACGTGGGCGACGGGCGTGCTGGTGCGGTGAGCGACGCCGCAACCCGGCTCCGACCCATTGTCGGCGAAAGCTCATTGACGGGCCGCGCAGTTGCCTTTCTACTGCCGCCGAACATGAATCGACCGCGCTGGTCTATCGTCCTCTTGTTGCTCACGTTGACGGCCTCGGGGTTTGCCGTGGCGCTCGTCGGCTGTCGTGCGCCAGGCACAGCTCCGCCGCCATCACCACCAACGGCGGTGCCGGGGGTGCTCCGCGTCGCACCGTTGCCCCTGTCCCGCCCCGTCCGCGCCGCGTGGGTCGCCCGTTTTCACTACCGCACGCCAGCGGACATCCGCGAGATTATCAAGAGCTGTGCCGCAGCGGGCTTCAACACCGTCTTGTGGCAGGTCCGCGGCGAGGGGACCGTGGCTTACCCATCGGCCATCGAGCCGTGGGCGCGCGAATACGGGCATCGCGATCCGGGCTTCGACCCGCTGGCCGTCGCGGTGCAGGAAGCGCACAAGCATCGGCTGCGCATCGAGGCGTGGTTCAACGTGCTGCCGGGGTGGAAAGGTGCCGTGGCACCGGTGATCGCCGGACAGCTCTATCACGCCCATCCGGACTGGTTCATGTACGACGCCGCGGGGTCCCGGCAGCCGCTCAACAAGGATTACGTGATCCTGAATCCGTGCCTGCCGGAGGTCCGCCGGCATGTCGTCAGTCTGGCGGACGAAATCGCGGCGCGTTACGACGTGGACGGCATCCATCTCGACTATGTGCGGTTCGCCTGGGACGGCACCGCCAAGGCCAAGCAGAATTACCCGCGCGACACGCGGACGCTGTCCCTTTATCGCCGCGAGACCGGACGCGGGCCGGACGATGATCCGCGGGCGTGGGACCATTGGCGGGCCAATCAGGTCACCCGCATCGTCCACGAGATCCGCCTGACGCTGAATCGCCGCCGGCCCGGCGCGACGCTAACCGCGGCCGTATGGCGGAACCCGAGCATCGGCTATCGCGACTACCTCCAGAACAGCGTGGCGTGGCTGCGGTCCGGGCTCGTCGACGCCCTCATGCCGATGGCCTACACCGCCAAGCTCGATCAATTCGAGGCGGACATCGACACGTACCGCCAATTGGTCGGCACGCGGCGTGTCATCCCCGGCGTCGGCATCTACGAACACAAGACCGCCGAGCCGATGGACGAGCAACTGCGGCGGTGCATGAATTGGGGTGGCGACTACGCGCTCTTTTCGTACACCTCGTTGTTCCCCACGGTCGAGGATGCGGGCATGAAGCCCAAGGAGCAGGCGGACGCGCAGCGCTTGCGCGGGCTACGCCGGGGCGTGCTGAAGGATTTCCCGGCGCGGTAATCCGGCCCCAGAATCAGGTGTGAGCGTCTGACGGCCCACCCTCTCCGTCAGGCGGGCCGCCCTGGCCTGCCCGAGACAACGGCTTGCTACGGCCTCGGCTGACTTCTTGCACCGCCTGCACGCAACGCATGCCTGGCAAACAAAGACGCCGGGGCACGTGGTCGATGACGTGCTCCGGCGTCTTTTGTTATCGAACGCACGACCAGCGCCTGAGACGGTCGCCGGCCAGGCTGACGACCTATTTCTCGCCGCAGCCTCCCGCGCTCATCGCCTGCGCTGCCCGCTGCTGCATTTCCTCGGGCGACACATCCTCGATGTGCGTCGCGACGGACCATTCGTGGCCGTAGGGATCGCGCAGCTTCCCGTAGCGGTCGCCCCAGAACTGGTCGCGCAGCGGCATCGTCTCGGTGGCGCCGGCGCTGAGCGCCTGCTGGAACACTTTGTCCGCGTTCTCGACGTACAAGCAGAGCACCACCGGGCTGCCGCCGAGCCCCTGGGGCGATTTCGCGCCCATCTCCGGAAACTCGTCGTTCAGCATCAGCTTCGAATCGCCGATCCGCAGCTCCGCGTGCATGATCTTGCCGCCCGGACCGGCATGGCGGCTGATCTCCTCCGCACCAAACGCGCGCTTATAGAAGTCGATCGCGTTGACCGCGTTGCGGGCGATCAGATGTGGCGTAAGTGTGTGGTATCCCTCGGGCACGGCACGAACTTTGGCTGGCATGATTTAATCTCCTGATTCCGAACACACCCCGCTTCTGAGCGGACTATAGGAGGCGACCAGAGGTCGGCAAGTCCGCAGGGCCGCGGGAGAGCGCAACTCTTTTCAGGTCAAGGGCTTGTGCAGCTACGTCAATACTTGTTGGATGCGTGCGAAGATCGCGTCGAGCATCGGCTCAGTCAGCCGTTTGGTGAACGTGTTCTGCTGACTCGGGTGGTACGAGGCGAGCAGCGTGCGACCGTCCGGCAGCCGGCACTCCGCACCGTGCCCAAACGGTCCCGGACGGGTGCGCAACATCCGTCCAGCGTTGGTCCACGCGACTTGTCCGAGGGCCAACAGAACCCGCCACGGCACGCGCTCCAACGTTTCCTGGAGGTAGGAGTTGCAGTTGCGGATTTCGCTCGGCGCCGGCTTGTTGGCTGGTGGTGCACAGCGGCAGATGGCGGTGATCAACGTGTCGGTGAGCACAAGCCCGTCGCCAGAGTCGGTCGAAGTCGGTTGATTGGCCAGACCGGCGCGGTGCAGCGCGCGATGCAGCCAATCGCCACTGCGGTCACCGGTAAACATCCTCCCGGTGCGATTTGCGCCGTGGGCTGCTGGCGCCAGTCCGACGATCAGCAGTCTGGCTCGCGGGTCGCCGAAGTTGGGGACCGGTCGGCCCCAGTAGTTGAGGTCGCAAAAGGCGCGGCGTTTTATCTGGGCCACGATTCGGCAGTATTCGCGCAGTCGAGGGCAGCGGCGACAGCGAGTGACACGCGCGTTCTGCCGAAAGTACCAAGTCATCGCATTTGCTCGCGCGGGCGGGGGAACGGGGTCTGCGGTTCTCGCCCGCCGGCGCCGGTCCGACGTCCGAGTGTAACACGTCGCCAGGTAGAATGGCTGACGAGTTATCCGACGCAAGCGCGGTGTCGGTGCGGGCGTCGCGCCGCGCGCAATTTGCGCTCCCGCCGTACGGAGTCGCGGAATTTGTCCGATAACCGCGCGCCACGAAGCGTCGCGGATGGCTTTTTTTTCGCTCTCGGTATTGACTCGTGTTACCGGTACTGATACAAATTAGTGTTGCTGATGGAGGCTGAAAGATCTCTGGTTGAGTTGTCGACCCATTTGCGTCGGGGTGCGCGACCGCCATCATCACCTCCGTTGGCACGTCCCAGCGTCTGTGGCGGTGCGAGCCAATCGGCTGGGAACGCATCAGTGGTCCGAGAACCGAATGCGTTTCGCGGGTAGTTTGAACACCGCCGAGACGGGCAGACGAGGAGAAGGATGCAGTTGCGGAACCGCAACACAGGTCTATCTGCCGCAAAGCCTCATATGCCGCCACAAGTATTGGCGGCACTGTGTCGTAACCGCGCCCGGTCTACCGCGGTGCCGTTTAATTTTGTTATGAAAACGTCCGAAGTATTCCATGCCTCGGCGGTGGAATAGGTTTGGTCGAAGTCTCAACGAGTTTCCAGGATGACACGTCCCGCCGCTCGTCAGCGCCCGGTGAGTTCCGGGCCGGCCGGGACGCATGTTTAAGGCCTTGTAAAGCTGTCAGGAAGTCGGCTGCGTACCCGAAGGAGGACACGCGAACATGAGAAAACTAGCGCTCGTATGTATGATTGTTCTGGGCACAGGCGTGGCGCTGGCCCAGGGCATTGAGAATCAGGCCACAATCCCAACTCCGGCCACGCACGGCCAGACCGCGCGCGGGCTGGACGGAGTGACCCAGGCGGGCGAGCGGACGTTCGACGACGCGCTCCCCGGCTTCATCATTGGTGCCCGTGCCGATGAGCCTTGCCCGGAGGATTCCATCACCGGGCAGTATCCCTCGGCTTGCGGAACCACGATCTGGTATTTCTATTCCGACCTCGAATTCTGCTCCGGCACGATGTGCCGGCGCGTGCGCTGCGAGGACTTCCCCAAGACCGGCGTACTGAACCCGGCCGATCCCAATCACTGGATCGGGACGATTCGCTGGTTCGGCGTCAACATCACTGATCCCATTCCCGACGGCTGCAGCAAGGGCACGCCGGGGACTTACCCGTTCCGCATCCGTTTCTACAACGACAGCGCCGGGGTGCCCAACCCGGCCCACGTGTATGAAGAGATCGTGACGCCCTACATGACGGACACGGGCGAGACGGTTCTGTTTACCGGCGCGTCGGTTCCGGCCATCCGCTGGATGTACACCGCCGTGCTGACCACGCCGCGTCAGATGGCCAAGGGCTGGTTCTCGATTTGCGGCCAGGGCACCCCGGGCTGCTACAGTCTGTGGGAAGGCTCCGGCCTCGATGGCGGCAATAACAAGTTCTATCAGTGGTTTGAGGTCAACGGGACGATCCCCGGACCGGCGGTCACCGACAAGTGCGACCTGGACTACTGCTTCGGCGTCAAGAAGATCGGCGCCTGCTGCGACGATCGCACCTCGACTTGCCAGGAGGACGTTCCGGAGATCGCGTGCATCGCCATCGGCGGCCGGTTCCACCGCGACTCGCCGTGCACCTCGTTCGGCGACCCGAACTACCCGGACCCGAACTGCCCGAACGTGCCGTGCGGCGAGGCCCTCGGTGCCTGCTGCCATGACACTGGCATCTGCGAACA
>JAGVEP010000221.1 GCA_020058145.1 Phycisphaerae bacterium
CCCCGGAGGGGCCGCGGTCAGTAGCCGGGGGCGCAGCCCCCGGAGGACGTCCAAGCGCATAATTCGCCCCGGAGGGGCGACGGTACCGCGAACTCGAGGGTGCCGAATTATGGAACGAACTTACGAGACACGCCACTAGGTCTTCTCCCAGTTCGTAATATCGTCTTCCGTACCTTCCTGCATATCCGGGCCGGGGCTCGAAAGATCGTAGCCCTTCTCGTTGTACTGGCCGGGGCTGCGATAGACCAGGTCACGTTGCCAGGCGTCCTGGAGATCGATCAGTTTCTCGATGTACGGGCCGCCCCACTTCTTGGCGACATCTTCGTTGTCCGGCTTCTGCATCAGTGCCTTGAGGCCGCCCTCTTCCTCGGTCGGGAAGTGCCCGACATGGGCGCGATAGGTGTTGAGCGTCCCGCCCAACCCGGAGTCGATCTTCGCCCTGGTTAGATCGACCTTGGCTTTCTCCCCGGCGCCGAAGAAGCTCGGCGCGACGAACACCGCCAGCAGGCCGATGATGACAATCACCATCAGCAGCTCCAGCAGCGTAAAGGCCCGCATCCGATGACGACTCCTACGTACGTTCGTTTTCATTCACGTTCTCCGAGCTTCACTCTGTACCGTCCAGTCAAGGCCGCAACCCTGAACCCTGTTACCGCAGTCCGCCGCTCGACATCTTCAAAATCGGAACCAGCAGCGCGATGGCGATGAACGCAATCATGCCGCCCATGAACATCAGCAGCAGCGGCTCGAGCATCCGCATGGTAAAGTCAATCTGCCGGGCCGTCCGTTCCTCCTGGGTATTCGCAATCTCCACCAGAACCTTGTCGAGACTGTTGCTCTCTTCCGCGACCGCGATCATGTCCACGATCGCCGGCGGGAATACGCCGCTGCTCGCCAGCGGCCGGGCCAGCGATTCGCCGGCCCGCACGCTCTCGGCCGCTTCGTCAATCGCCGCCGCCAGCACCGTATTGCCGGTCGAGTCCTTGGAAATCTTCAGCGATTGCAGGATCGGGATGCCGTTGGCCAGCATCGTGCCGAACACGCGGCAAAACCGGCAGATCGCGACCATCGTGTAGATCTTGCCGAAGCCGAACAGCCGCAATTGCACGCGCGACCACAGCGCCTGACCGGCCGCGCTGCGGAAATACCCGACGATCACCAGGATCACGACCACGATGCCACCCAGCAGGAACAGGCCGTGATCGCGCATGGTGTCGCTGACGCCGAACACCACCCGCGTCGGCAGCGGCAAGTCCTGGCCCTGAAGCACGGTCCGGATCTTCGGCACCACGTACGCCATGATGAACGTGACCGCCCCCAGGGCACCAGCCAGCAGCACGCAGGGGTAGATCAGCGCGCCGATGAACTTGTTCTTGAGCGCATCCTGACGCGACACGAATTCCGACAGGCGTTGGAGCACGTCTTCGAGAAAGCCGCCCTTCTCACCCGCCCGCACCATCGAGGCGTGCAATTCCGGGAACGCGTGGCCGTGCTTTTTCATGGCGTCGGCCAGCGAATCGCCGCCGGAAACATCCTCGCGCACCTCGCGCACCACCCGGCTCAGCGCCGCCGACGTGGACTGCTGCGAGAGGACTTCCAGCGCTCGCAAAATCGGCACGCCCGCCCTGAGCAGGTCGGCGAGCTGTTCGTACATCAGCCCGACCTTGGTCAGACTCACGCGCCGCGAGCGCCCCGTCAGCAGCGAACGCGACTCCGGACGCTGCTCCTCGATCTCGGTGGGCAGCAGGGAGCGCTCGTCGAGAATTCGCGCGGCGGCAAGCGCACTTTCCGCGAGCAGGTTCCCGCGGACCTGCGCGCCGGTCGCATTCCGGGCTTTGTAGGCGAATGTGGGCATCGTCAACTCAGGCCCGGCCGCGCACGCTGCAAACCGGGCAAACCGCATAGTTTATACGAACCGGAGCAGGGGCGGATGCAGACGCCGCCCTCTGCCCGTTATCGGCCGGGTCTCGTCACGCATCCGGCCCACATCCTTCGCAGGGGCGCTTGTGCTCCGGGCCGGGGCGGCTAGATTATCCACAAAAGACCGGTCGTAGAGAAGCCTGTTACTTATCGGACGAAGGGCCGCGTGGTTTGGGGCTCCGCGTACGAGCGTTCGATCACAGCCAGGATGTGAGCATGCCGCACAAGCAGAAACCCGCGCCCGCACCGCCCGCACTGCCCGTCAGCCCGTGCAAATGGGAAGACCTCGGGTTGTCTCCGGCGATGCTCGCAACACTCCGCCGCGCAAAATTCGAGTTCCCCACCGACATCCAGGCTGAGTTGATCCCGCATGCGCTGGCCGGTCGTGACGTACTCGGCCAGGCCCGCACCGGCACGGGCAAAACCGCGGCTTTCACCCTGCCCATGCTCGAGAAACTCGAACACGGCGGCGGTCTCCAGGCCATCGTGCTCACCCCGACGCGCGAGTTGGCCGTGCAGGTCGACGAGCACATTCGGATCCTGGCGGTCGGAACGCCCTTTACGACGGCCGCGATTCTCGGTGGCCGGCAGATCCGGGCCCAGGTCGCGGCGCTGCGGCGCAAGCCGGAGATCGTGATCGGCACGCCCGGCCGCGTGCTCGATCTCATGCGCCGCAAGGAACTGGGCTTCGCCGCGATCAAGCTCGCGGTCCTCGACGAAGTCGACCGGATGCTCGACATTGGCTTCCGCGATGACATTCGGAAGATTCTGCGGGCCATCGAGACCAAACACCAGACGATTTTTGTGTCCGCGACGCTCGACGACGAGATTCAGAAGCTCGCCCGCACGTTCATGCACGAGCCGGTCGTAGTCAATGTCTCGCGGGACATGCTGACCGTGGAAGGCGTCGACCAGTGTTTCATTACGGTGCATCCCATCGACAAGCTCAGCACGCTGGTCGCGCTGCTCAAGCACGAAGCGCCCAGCCTGGCGATCGTCTTCACCAACACCAAGCACAAAGCCCGCCGCGTGACTCAGGCCCTCAAACACGAGGGCGTCAACTGCAAGGAGATTCACGGCGATCTCGACCAGGCGCGCCGCGAGCGCGTCATGAAGGCGTTCCGCTCCCAGCAGTTGCACGTCCTGGTCGCAACCGACCTCGCGTCGCGCGGCCTGGATGTGATCGATATCTCGCACATCATCAACTACGACATCCCGGAAGATTCTTCCATCTACGTGCACCGCATCGGCCGCACGGCGCGGATGGGCAAGTCCGGGCGGGCCATCACGTTCGTGACGCGCGAGGAAGGCAAGCTCCTGACCGATGTCGAGAAACTGATTAATAAGCAATTACCGCCGTACGAGCCGCCCTGGCTGGTGCGGCGTGAGCCGCGGCCCGAGGAGTTGGTCAGTCCTGCTCCAGCGACCTCCGCCGCCACCGAACCGGAAGCAGAGGCGGAATCCAGCACACCCGCGCGCTACCGCCAGCCGCGCCAACGCGACGAGTTGCTCGATTCCCTCGGCCACCAACCAGTCACCCGGACGCTAGGTAGCCGGTTTCGCTCACCCCGCAAGTTTCGCCGCTGACAGTCCACTGAAGAAGTGGCCTCGGCCCCCCGTGGCCGACGTGGATTACCCCACGCGCCCCAGCGGCGCGCGCGCCGTAAGGAATCGCGCATAAATAACGTGACGCAGTTCCGCTGGATGGCTAAGAAGGCGGCATGCAGGATGCCGCAGTCGTCGAACGGATTCGAACGAAGTTCCGGGCGTTGTTTCCGGTGCTGAATGAGCGGGCGCGTCGGCAGTGGGCGACCGCGGAGGCGATGGCGTTGGGTTGGGGCGGCGTGGCGACGGTCGCGAGTGCCTCCTATGGCGAGACATTCGCCGGTTTCGGCGCATCGAGCTACCGGGTGGCCACTTGCGGCCTCGGCGACCTGAACTGCGA
>JAGVEP010000359.1 GCA_020058145.1 Phycisphaerae bacterium
GGGCGGCGGCTTTGGCCTGCGCGGGCTGGCTGCGCACGGTAGCGCGCCGCGGCGGCCTCTGGAACTGGCTCCTGGCGCCATTCGCCGGTCAGACCGCGCGATCGGTCCGAACGCTGTGCGCCGCATGAGCCGGCAAGGAAAACGGAGTTCTACAACGGACTGCTATGGCCACCCGGCTCCTTCGCCTTGACGAAACCGCCGCTCGGCGTACTATCTTGACCTATGGCAGACCGAGAATCCCATTCCAAGCTGATCGGCGAAGCCCTGACGTTCGATGATGTGCTGATTGTCCCACGCCGCGCGAACATTCATCCGCGGGAAATCGACGTCGGCACGCAGCTTACCCGCAACATCCGCATCAATATCCCGCTGATCAGCGCGCCGATGGACACCGTGACCGAAAGCACGCTCGCCATCGCGCTCGCCCAGGAGGGCGGCATCGGGATCATCCACCGCAACCTCAGCATCGAAGACCAGACCCGCGAGGTGCGCAAAGTCAAACGCTCCGAAAGCGGCGTGATCCTCGATCCGGTCACGCTGCGGCCGGAAGACGCGGTCGGCCGCGCCCAGGAAATCATGCGGCTGCACAACGTCAGCGGCATCCCGATCACGCACGAGGACGGCACGGTGGTCGGCATTCTCACGCGCCGCGACCTCAAATATCTTGAATCGAACGAAAAATGCGTCGCCGACGTCATGACCCGTGAGAACCTCGTCAAAGCCCCGCCGAACACGACGCTGGACGACGCCGAGCGCATCCTGCGGCGGCACAAGGTCGAGAAATTGCTGCTCGTGGACGAGCGCGGGCGACTCACGGGCCTGATCACGATGCGCGACATCGAGCGTTCGCGCGAGTTCCCGCAGCGCTGCTCGGACAACCGCGGGCGGCTGCGGGTGGGCGCCGCGATCAGCGTTCACGACTACGAACGGGCCGCGCAGCTCATCGCGGCGGACGTGGACGTGCTGGTCGTCGATACCGCCCATGGCCACAGCGACCCCGTGCTCGACACGGTGAAGAACCTCCGCAAGCAATACGCGATCGAGATTATCGCCGGCAACGTCGCCACGGCCGACGGCGTGCGCGACCTCGCCGACGCCGGCGCTGACGCCGTCAAGGTTGGCATCGGCCCGGGCGCGATTTGCACCACGCGGGTGGTCGCCGGAGCGGGCATCCCCCAGATTACCGCGGTGCTCGACTGTGCCGCGGCGGCGGACCTCCCCATCATCGCCGACGGCGGCATCCGTTACAGTGGCGATATCGTCAAGGCGCTCGCGGCCGGCGCGCACAGCGTCATGCTGGGCTCGCTTTTCGCCGGCCTCGAGGAAGCACCCGGCCAGCTCGTGCTCTGGAAGGGCCGGCGCTTCAAGGAGTACCGCGGCATGGGTTCGCTGGCCGCGATGGCCCGCGGCAGTGCCGAGCGCTATGGACAAACCCTGGATCAGCCGAAGAAAATGGTGCCCGAAGGCGTCGAGGGCCGGGTACCGTACCGCGGTAAGCTCAGCGAGTACGTCTTCCAGCTCGTCGGCGGCCTGCGGCAAGGCATGGGCTACGCCGGCGTCCGCAACGTGGATGAGCTGCGTGCCCGGACGCAATTTGTGCGGGTCACGAATGCCGGCGTCGTCGAATCGCACCCGCACGACGTGCTGATTACGAAAGAACCGTCGAATTACGCGGTTGATTACACGGCCGACGAACTGCTGTAGGGTGGGCACTGCCCACCAGTTGTCCGTAGTCTGTAGGGCGGGCTTTGCCCGCCAGCCATCCGCGTTCAACCCGAGGAGCACTTTGGTGACCAGTTCAAGCACTCGCGCGGACGTCCGGACATCCTTGGCGGGCATGTTTCTGCTTTGGACCGCGCTCGGCTGCACCTATATCCCCAACTATTTCCGCGAGGACGGCCCATCCACGACGTCTAACTGGGACTCCCCAACCGCCACAGATGTCAAGGCACACCACGCACCCGCGACGGCTCAGCAACGCGGCTGGCCCGTGACGACGGCTGCCCCGGAAAACGGTGCGGTGGCCCATCTGCCGCTCTATTTCGAGGACCCCTTCGAGGACAAAGGTGCCGGCCGCACCGACGCGACGCACCCGCACAATGTCTATCGCGGGGGCTGGGAAGACTACGTCGCCCTGGCCTACTGCCCCTGGCGTTTCCTCGGCAACGCCGGCCTGCTCCCCGTCAGCGCCGTCGTCACCATGCCCTGGACGATCATGGAAAGCGATGGCGAACTCAGCCGGCAGCTTCTCGGCTATGACCACGACGCCGCGCGCACGCCACACCACGTCTTCGAGGCCGCACCGGTGAGTGACGCCTCGTCAACAGCACAACCCAGGGCTTCAGAACACGAAGCGCCAGCGAGTGCGGCGCAACCGACGCCCACGGCGAGCTAGACCCGCCGCCGCGCGCCGCCGATTTCACGCGGTTGCAATTCGCTTCATCGCCGCGGCGATTAGCGGGCGTAGCGTGGCCTCAGAGAAATCGAATCTGAGGCCGGCGGCCTCGAACAGCTCCGGTAGCGGCCGCGTGCCGCCGAGCGCCAAACCCCGCCGATACAAGGCCACCGCCCGGGCGCAGTCGTCGAGCGAGTTCTTCCACACCTGGAGCGCACCGAGCTGCGCGATCCCGTACTCCACGTAGTAGAACGGCACTTCGTAGATGTGCTGCTTTTTCTGCCAGCTCTGCCGGTCGTGCCGCTCCAGGCCGGACAGGTCGAGTTCGGACGCAAACCGCCGCGTGAGCGTTTGCCAGTGGTCCTTCCAGTTGTCCAACCCGCCGTCCACCTGCGTGTAGACGTGGTGCTGGAACGCGTCGACCGCGGCCATGAACGGGAAAAAGCACACGTTCCGTTCAAAGAACCGACGCGCAGCACGGGCCGTCTCCGCGCCGAAGAATTCGCGATTGAACGGCAACGCCAGGTGCTCCATGCCCATCGACGCCACTTCGGCGAATTCAATGGGGGCGCTACGGTAGGCCAGCAGCGGTTCAGGCCGACACGCCCAACTGTGAAAGGCGTGCCCGCCCTCGTGCAGCAGCGTCCGCACATCGGTTTCCGTGCCGACCGCGTTCATGAAGATGAACGGCAGCCGCCGCTCGGCGAAAACCACTTGATAGCCACCTGGGGCCTTGCCCTTGCGGCTGCCGAGGTCGAGCGTGCCGCGCTCGCGAAGCGTGTCGAAGATCTGGCCGAGTTCCGCGTCCACCTGGTGGAAAATGCGGCTGCAACCCGCGGCCAGTTGCTCATCTGTCTCAAACGGTCGCAGCGGCGGACGCCCGTCCGGATCGACCGCCATGTCCCACGGCCGTAACGACGTCAGCCCGAGCTTGCGTTTGCGCTCGGCGGCGAGTTCGTACACCGCCGGCGCACAGACCTGCTCGATGGCGTCGTGAAACGCGAGGCAGTCGGCCGGCGTATAGTCAAATCGCTCCAGGGCGCGGAACATGTACTCCCGAAAGTTGCCACAGCCCGCATTGGCCGCCACCTGGTGCCGAACGGTGACCATTTTCCCGTACAGCGCATCGAGTTGCTCGGCATCCTGAAGAAACCGATCCGCCGCCAATCGCCAAGTTTCTTCGCGGACGATGCGGTCGGGCTCTTCGAGGTAGCGGGCCATTTGCTGGAGCGTCTGTTCGCGGCCCTCGTAGCGGCAGGTCATCGCGCCCGTGATCGCCTGGTACTCGGTCTTCAGCTTCTGATCCTCGACCAGCAGCGGGATGTTCTCTTCGCGATACAGCTCAATCGCGTTGCGCGTACTACGAATGAGAACCTCGTAGCGTTTGGCAGGCAGCGGCTGCTCGTCGGCCGCCGCGATGAACTTCCGCCGCAGTTTGTCGCGCCACGGCTCGGCGTGTGGCTGGACGTTTTCGATGAAGTCGAGGTAGCGCTGCTGCCGCACCGGGTCATCCGTCTGGCAGGTCATCGCGGTGTAACGCCGCGTGCCCTCTTCGTCGAGGCCGGCTTCGAGCTCGCTGACGTCGCGCAGCCAGTGTTCAACTTGCGCGACGTTACCCAGGGGCCGCTCCGTCAACTCCCGAAAGTACGGCTCCGCCACGGCCCACGTGCCAAAGTCGGCGTCCGGAGTCACATATTGGCGGGGAAACTCCGCCGCGGGCGTGGGATTCGTCATGTGCTACTCGTTTTTCACAATCCCCAGGTCCGCCGTGGTGAACAGCGCCTCGAACCGCAGCCCGGCCGCCTCGATGGCCTGCCGTCCGCCTTCCTGTCGGTCGATCGTGACGACCACGGCTGTCACGATCGCCCCCGCGCTTTTCAAAGTCTGGCACGCCTCGATCGCCTGCCCCCCGGATGTCGCGATATCTTCGACCAGGAGGACGCGCTCACCCCGCTCGAGCCGTCCCTCGATCAATTTGCCAGTCCCATAACCAGCCTTCTTCGCGTTGCGGACGATCACGAATGGCTTGCCGGTTTCGAGCGCCGTGGCGGTGGCCAGCGCGATCGCGCCCAACTCGGCCCCGGCGATGCGGTCCACCTCCGGGGTGACGTACTTCGCGAACCGCCGCGCCAGCTCACGCAACAGGTTGGGCTGCGTCTCAAACAGGTATTTGTCCAGGTAGTACTTGCTCTTACGGCCGGAACGCAGGGTGAAATCGCCTTCGAGCAACGCGGCGGCGCGGAGCGCACGGGCTAGTTCGGTATCGGTCATCGGGGTGCCTTTTTTGCACGGGTCTTGCGTGACGAGCGGGCGCGCGGCGTCTGTTGCCCGGTTAACTGGGCCGCAGGCGGCGGCGAACCCGCCATCCCGCCAATGAGTTGGGCGAGCTGTCCGACGCCGCCGCTGCCAAAGCGCACCACCAAGTCGAACAGCGTACTCATGGTGGTCAGGAAGTTCTGTAGCTCGTCGAGCCGCCGCCGGTAGTGGCGTGTGTCTCCGGGGCCCGCGCCGCCGCCGTCGGCCCGCGCGATCATCTCGCGGCAACGGTCGATGGTGGTAATGACCGGCTCGACCTCGCGCCGGCGGCGTTCGCGCATGATGGTCTCGAACATGTGCCACACGTCCGTGTCGGCCTGAAAGTACTCCTTGCGGTCGCCCAGCTTGTGAACGCGCTCGACCAGGCCCCAGTCCACGAGGGCCCGCAGGTTCATGCTGGCATTGCCGCGCGAGGCGTGCAGTTGCTGCATGATGTCGTCGGTACACAGCGGTTGGCCGGCGACGAACAGCAGGGCGTGCATCTCCGCCATCGTGCGGTTGATGCCCCAGTAGCCACCCATCTCGCCCCAGCGGCGAACCAGCAACGCCTTCGATTCGTGTAGCGCATCAAGCATGACGCCCTGTATCGTAGTTTCAGAAGCGGGCGAAAGCCAGTTGGCTGCGCCACCCGATGGGTCAGTGTAGTGCCTCACAATTATCAGCGCATGGGTGGGGTGGCCATCCTGGCCGCCCGAGGCGCGGGCGAGACGCCCACTCCACCCACGTTATGTGCTGTTTCTTACGAGGCAGCACGCTAGATGGCTTCCAGCCGCAACTTCAGTTCGCGGTCGGCCAGTTCCTTGAGGAATTCCTCCAAGTTGCCGGCCAGGACGCCCGGCAGATCGAAGATGTCCTTGTTGATGCGGTGATCGGTGACGCGATTCTGCGGAAAGTTGTAGGTGCGGATGCGGTCGCTGCGGTCGCCGCTGCCGACCATGCTCTTGCGGTCCGAAGCGAGCTTGCTCTGCTGCTGCGTGTGGAGTTGGTCGAACAGCCGGGACACCAGCACACGGCGGGCCTTGGCCCGGTTCTTGTGCTGGCTCTTTTCGTCGCGCATCGACACCGTGAGGCCGGTCGCGATATGCTCCAGCCGGATCGCGCTGGAGACCTTGTTCACGTTCTGCCCGCCGGGCCCGCCCGCACGGCTGACGTGCTCGATGACGTCTTTCTCCCAGTTGATGTCGATCTCGATTTCCTCGGGCTCGGGCAGGACGGCGACCGTCGCGGCCGACGTGTGAATGCGTCCCTGGGCCTCGGTCTTGGGGACGCGCTGCACGCGATGCCCGCCGGCTTCGAAGCGGTAGTGCAGATAGACCTCGTCGCCGGTGATGTTGAGGATAGCTTCCTTGATGCCGCCGAGTTCGGAGTCGGAGAGGGACATGACCTCGACCTTGAGGCGGTGGCGGGCGGCGTAATTGGTATACATGGTCAGCAGGTCGCCGGCGAAAAGGGCGGCTTCGTCGCCGCCGGTGCCGGCCCGGATTTCGAGGATAATGGAGTGAATCGACGCCTCGTCGCCGGTGACGAGCAGCTCCTGGAGCGCGGTGAGCAGGCCCTCGCGCCGCGCCTCAAGGCCCGGCAGTTCCGCCCCGGCGAGCTGTTTCAAGTCGGGGTCCGCGCCGTCCGCCATCAGCTCGTGCGATTCCACCAACTGGTCCGTGACCAGGCGGTATTCGCGATAACGGCGGGCGATTTTCTCGAGCGCGCCGTGCTCGCGGGCCAGCTTGGACATCAGCGCGCCGTTGACGGCGACCTCGGGCTGCGTCATCTGGTGAGCAATCTCGTCGGCGCGGGCGACGGTTTCTTTCACACGCGCCATCCAGCTTGGATCTTGGACCGGCATGTTCGGGTCTTCCACGTAGGGCGGGCACGGCCCACCATCTGCCTTTTCGTTGAAAGAGAACGGCCCGCGCGCACTGCGCCGGGCCGTCATCGAACATCGGAGCTAGGATCGCTACTGGCCGGTCGCCGCGACCTTGCCCTTACCGAAATACTCGCTGCCGAACTTCTTCTGGAAGCGCTCGACGCGCCCGGCGGCGTCGACGAACTTCTGCTTGCCGGTGTAGAACGGGTGGCAGGCGCTGCAAATATCCACCTTGATCGCGGGCACGGTGGCCCCGGTCTTAAAGCTGTTGCCGCACGCACAGGTAACCTGCGCCTCGTGGTACTTGGGATGGATCTTGGCTTTCATGCTCTGTTTCCTGTCGCTGCCCCACAACGGGGCTTCCGCATCGAATCCGAGCCCTGTATTATGGCGACCCGCCGCCAGGGACGCAAGGCCCCGCGCGAAACGGCAGGAGTCCGATGCCGCCGACCGCCGACCAGATCGTCCACTTTGAAGAGGTCGTCAAGGTCTACCACCCCAGCGCAGGCGTGGAGGTCCCCGCGCTCTGCGGCGTCTCACTCAGCATTACACGCGGCGAGTACACCGCGATCGTGGGCCCGTCGGGCAGCGGCAAGTCCACGCTGTTGAACATCTTGGGATGCCTCGACCGGCCGACCTCCGGCACGTATTGGCTCGACGGCCGGGATGTATCGCGGCTAAACGACGACGAGTTGTCCGACATCCGCGGGCAGCGGATCGGTTTCGTTTTCCAGAGCTTCAACCTCATCGTTACGCAGACCGTGCTCGAGAACCTGGAGACGCCGTTGTACTACCAGGGTGTGCCGCCGGAGCAGCGGCGGGAGGCGGCGCTGCGGCTGATCGGCGCCGTCGGGCTGGCCGATCGCGCTGCGCACTACCCGCACGAGTTATCGGGCGGTCAACAGCAGCGCGTGGCTATCGCCCGGGCGCTGGCAAACGACCCCGCGATCGTCCTGGCGGATGAACCCACCGGCAACCTGGACAGCAAGACCGGGCAGATGATCCTGGAGACGCTCGACGAGTTGAACGCCGCCGGGCGGACGATCATCATCGTCTCGCACGACATGAACGTGGCGCGGCGGTGTCGCCGGGTGGTTGAGATACGGGATGGGCTGGTGTTTGAGGAGTAGGCACGAAGCCGTAGGGTGGGCACCGCCCGCCAACCGCCTCAATGAAAATCGCGCGACGCGGCCCGAATGGGGGCGATCTTCGCAGACAAATCCTGTAACCGCTCGACCTGCACGTTCACCACGACGCCCTGACGTTGCACGGTCCCCTCGGCAATGAGGGCGATCTTGGCGCGGCCGATGGCCTTGTGGCGGTCCCATACCTCCGGCCTCACGATCAGGTTGGCGCTGCCGGTTTCATCCTCCAGGGTCATGAAGACCATGCCGTTAGCGGTCCCCGGCCGCTGCCGATGGGTCACGAGGCCGGCAACGCTGATGCGCTGACCCTGCCGCGCCGTCGCAAGCACTTCGTTCGGCTTGACTTTCAGCGCGCCCAACTCCGCCCGCACTAGTTCGATGGGATGGGCGTTGAGCGACAACCCCAGCGCGTCGTAATCCTGGGTAACGATCTCGTCGCGTGTCATGGGCGGCAGCGCCGCCGGCGAGTCGGCCGGCTCCAAATCCGCCAGAAGCGGCAAGTCCGTATCGTCGAGTGCCAAAATCTGCCAAAGAGCCTGCCGGCGGTCGAGGCCCAGCGAGCGAAACGCATCCGCGGCTGCCAGGCGCAAGAGCGTTTCACGCGAAACGCCAGGCCGCCGGGCGAGCAAGCGGAGCGAGGTGATAACCCCGCCGCGCCGCGCTGCTTCGACTCCCCGGACTTTGTCTGCACTCAGCCCACGGACCAGCCGAAAACCGAGCCGCAGAGAGGCGGTACCCCGGCCGGTACAGAGCCCGGCCGCTACATTTGTGTGGCACCGGCTAATAGCCGGTGTCCGCCGGCCGGTACAGAGCCCGGCCGCTACATTTGTGTGGCA
>JAGVEP010000375.1 GCA_020058145.1 Phycisphaerae bacterium
CTCAGGTCAGCGCCGGCCGGCTGATCGCCGTCGACGGTAAGACGATTCGCCGCCGTTTCGTTTGCCGCGGCGGAGAAAGCCGCCCTGCACATGGTCAACGCCTGGTGCGAAAGCAATCAGACGGTCCGAGGCCAGCTTGTGACCATGACTACCTGCTCAGCCTCCTGACTCACGAATCCAAGGCCGGAACCTGAGAATGCGATGGCCCTGTTCGGGACGGTTACGGCGCAACGTATTCCTTGACCGGGGCTTATGGCGCAACTAGCTTACACGGTGTAGCCGGAGCAACAGTTCTTTGGGCCGTTGCTCTGAGAGCTGAGCATTGGACCAAGAGTTTGGATTAAGTTCGCAGAGCAAATACTCGTTTTTGACTATTATGGGAGAATAAGTTGAGGGCGTAGCTCAGTCGGTAGAGCAACGGCCTTTTAATACGACGCAGCTCTACGTAAGCACCCCAAAAACCGCGTTGGCGCTATCAGGAACGCTGTTTTTCAGAATCCGCGGGGACGATAAACCGACCCATGTAGAGCTGAATCGACCGCTTAAGTAGAGCAAACGAAAAACCAAACATATACAGAACACACATCGCAGCAAACGCTTTGGTCCGGTCTCCATCCACACGTCATCTTGGCGGCAAACGGCCGAGGCTTCCATCGCAGTCTGAGCCGTGCGCGGTACCCGATACAAGGGCGCGCGAGTGGAAAACTCCGAAAGATCTATTGCAGACGACGTCCCAGCGCACGAAAACCAAGCCCGCCGTGGGTAAGCCGCGTCGCCATCCTGTCGCAATCCTTAACAAATCAGAGAGCCCCGCGAACACCGCAACCGTTTCTCCCCCGTGAGCCCCGTTTTACATTGTCCGCGGCCGATGTCATAATGGACGTAGTGGAGCGCGATTGCTGCGCAAATCGCCTCCGAGTCGGTAGACGATATGAAGGGCAGCCCGGCGGCGCCGGGAGGCCAGTCCATGAGTAAGCCGGCGTGGTCGAATACCTCCGGGTGTTCGGCCACGTCGGTTTTTTTCGTTTACGGGCGGAACGGCGCCAGCAACCCCAGACGGGTTGCGAGTTTGGGCGCTGCGACGTGAAGTCGCGAACAGGAGTAGGCCATGCACGGAAAAAGTCGCCCCATTCCGAAAGTGCCAACCCAAATCGTCGGGCTGGATGAAATCCTGGAGGGCGGGCTTCCTCGCGGACGAACCTCGTTGGTTAGTGGTGGGCCGGGCTCCGGAAAGACGGTGCTGAGCCTGGAGTTCCTTTGCCGTGGGGCGATGGCGGGCGACCCCGGTGTGTTTGTTACCTTTGAGGAAAGAGCCGAGGCCGTCCGCATGAACGCGCTGTCGATGGGATGGAACCTGGCGGCCCTGGAGAAGGCCGGCAAGATGGCCATTATTGAGGCTCGGTTGTCCGGAGATGAAGTCCTTTCAGGCGATTTCGACATTCAGGGATTGCTGACGATCGTGGGTGGGCACGCAAGGAGGATCCGCGCTCGGCGGGTCGTGATGGATGCGTTGGACGTGCTGCTGCGGGTTTACGGCGACAGGCAGCGCGAACGCATCGAATTGTATCGGCTCCACGACTGGTTGATTGACCGCAAGCTGACCAGCGTCCTTTCAGTGAAGGCTCAGCTCGATGGGAATATGGCCCACCGCTACGAGTTTCTGGACTTCATGGCAGACTGCGTGATCCGCCTCGACCATCGCGTGCTGGGACAGGTGGCGACGCGCCGACTCAGGGTGATCAAGTATCGTGGCTCCGGCTTCGGGACCAACGAGTATCCCTACGTCATCGGCGACCACGGGATCGTCCTCTTTCCGCTGACCCAAGCGGAACTGACCCATCAGCCGCTGGGGAAAAAAGTCTCCTCCGGATTGGCCGGACTGGACGCCATGTTGGACGGGGGCTTGCGACGCGCATCCTGCGTCCTCATTGCGGGCTCCAGCGGCACGGGCAAGACCACGCTGGCCAGCGCGTTCGCCCGGGCCGCCTCCCGTCGCCGCGAGAAGGTGTTATACCTCAATTTTGAGGAATCCCAGGAGGCGATGATCGCCGGGATGCTCAGCGCCGGGATCGACCTGCGTCCGGCCCTGCGGACCCAAAGGCTCCTGGTGCAAACCGCACTGCCCGAGGCCATGGGGTCTGACAACCATCTGATCCGCGCTATCGAGGCCATGGACCGCTTCAAGCCCGACCACTTGATCATCGACGCCATCTCCGCCTGTGTTCGGATGGGGTCCGAACATGCGGCCTTTGACTACCTGATGCGGCTGGTGGCCGTCGTCAAGGAGCGCGGCATCACCTGCATCCTGACGAACCAGATGACCGGTCTGGAGGGCGGCGGTGAGGAACTCAGCGGCATCGGCTTTTCCTCCGTGGTGGACGCGCTCATCCACCTGCGCTTCGTCGATGCCGGCCAGGAGATCGGCCGACAGATCCTGGTCATTAAGTCCAGAGGCTCGGGGCACTCCAATCGCCGCGAGTCGTTCTACATTACCGACCGGGGCATCGAGTTCCCCAACAACCTGCGACTCCCCTCGGCCCGGGCGGGAGAAGCCAATCCGAAGGACGGTGGAGAATGAGCAAGTCGCCCCAAGCTAAGCACCGCGCGAAGGCCGGGCAGCGCGGCCATTACTTGCTCCGGCTGTTCATGGCGGGCAACGGACCGAATTCCAAAAGAGCTCTGGCCAACCTTCGTAGCCTTT
The DNA here is from genome assembly GCA_020058145.1 of Phycisphaerae bacterium. Taxonomy (GTDB): domain Bacteria; phylum Planctomycetota; class Phycisphaerae; order UBA1845; family Fen-1342; genus JAGVEP01. The sequence goes on from JAGVEP010000375.1 coordinate 2,702, forward strand.
GCGCGGAGCACCTGAACGGTCGTTGTACGATTGAAACGGTTGATGTGGTGAAGGACTTTCAAGCAGCGATCAGGGACAACATCCTGGTCACACCGGCGCTGATTCTGGTTGCTCCACGTCCGAGGGTGATGGTCCTGGGCAACCTGAGCGACTTACCGACGGTTCTTGCTGCTCTCCGGCTCTCGGGAAGTAAGTCATGAGGAAGACCAGACCGACCTATCAGCAGCTCGAAAAGCGGCTGGCCGCAGCGGAGCCCATCATCGAGGCTTTGAAGCGCCAAGAAGTGGATGCGGTCGTGGGCGAGGAGAAGATCGCATTCCTGCTGCTCCGCAAGGTCGAGGAGGCGTGGCTGGAGAGCAACGAGGAATTCTCTGCCATGTTCGACCTTGACGGCATCGGCATGATTCAAGCCAATACTCCCGCTTTCCGCTTCACCCGAGTCAACCCGAAGTTCTGTGAGATTGCGGGGTATTCGGCCGAAGAACTGCTGACCAAGACCTACATCGGCCTTACTCATCCTCAGGATCGTAAAAGAGACTTGAAAGAGGTTGCGCGGGTGATCCGCGGCAAGACCGACTCGTGGTCAATTGAAAAACGCTGCGTCCGCAAAGACGGATGTGTAATCTGGGTGGGGATTCATGGGTTCGCCCTGCGCGATCATGCCGGGCGAGCCGTCAGGCTCATGGCGATGATCGAAGACGTCACGGCACGCAAACAAGCAGAGCAGCAGCAACGCGATGCCCAGGAGCAACTGAAAAAACAGCTCCAGGAACGGACCGCTGAAATGTCGCAAATGCTCCGGTCGCTTCGCAGCCAAGTTGCCAAGCGTGAGCCGGCTGAGCAGGTGCTACGGGCGATCCAAGAGTTCATTGACCGCTCCATCGGCCCAATTGGCGACAAGTCCTCAGCAGGTAAGGGCAAGCCGATACCGCGAAAGAAGGCATCGTTCAAGAACAACCGGAAATCTGCCAGTCGGAGGTCGTCCGACAAACCACGACCGCCGTCGCGGTAACCGAGGACTGCTTTGGGGTCGTTTCGGGCCAAGTCGTCGCCCGTTCTGGCCCGTCACTACGAACTGAAGCACTTCAAAGAATCTGATGAAAACGCAGGGAGAAATAGAAGCCGCCGTCTGCGATGCGATGAGTCGCTTTGAGCAGGAATACACGGGCCGGGGACCCAAAGATATTCACACCTTCCTGATTGGCGATCTTCTCGTGGTCCGCCTCCAGGGCGTACTGACCACGGCCGAGCAGCGCCTGGTTAGGACGTTACCGATCGAGAAGGGGAGGGACCTGCTCAAACAGGTACGGTTCCAGCTTATCGAAACGGCGCGGCCGGTCTTGGAGTCGATCGTCCAGGAAATCACCGGCACCAACGTCCTGAGTTTGCACCACGACATCAGCACATTGACAGGCGAAGAGGTCGTGATCTTTACCCTGGCGACGACGGCGTTGGCGCGCGAGAAGAAACCGCGGTAGAGGCTCAGCCGATGCCGCGGAGCTCTTGGAACTTGAGCTTCGGATTTCGACGGTTGCGGCGCGGTGCCACGGGGGAATCCGCGGTACAATCCCGGCTTGCCGAGGGCCTGCGACGACCCTCGCCGTCACGCGATATGTAGAGCAGCGAGGCGGCGTAAAGTAGAGCAAGACACCGGCGCGTGCGTATTCGCTGAGGAAGAGCAACGGCCAATAGGCCGTCGCTCCAAGATATCTATGTCGGAAGTATAGTTATGTCTGGGTTTACCACGATAATTCCCGTATGATTCAGCATATTTGAACGATGCACAAATGAGTTGAGGGCGTAGCTCAGTCGGTAGAGCAACGGCCTTTTAAGCCGTGGGTCCAGGGTTCGAGTCCCTGCGCCCTCAATTGACCCACGATTGACAGCGGTGCGCAAGCATTGTCCGCGGCGTCAGTTACCGCAACCGCGGACAATTCTATATTTCGGCTTCGTTTGTCCACAATCGCCCCCGACGTGCTCGATTCGTCGGCCGGAGAACAAACGGCGCAACAAACCGTGAATCGGGCATCAGGGTCCGTTTTCCCGTCCGTCCCGGTCGCGGCCAGTGGTTCGGCGGTCGGCCGGCTCGGGTCCAGCGGCAGCAACGGCAGCTTGTCCAGTACCCCGCGCAGGTCAATCAGCGTCACGTCGGTATAGCGCCCGTCGGTCACGTTCTGCGCCGCGTGCCGCAGACAGTGCAAGTCGAGCCCCCGGGGCAGGGCCATCGCATTCTCCGGGCTGAATTCTTGATGTTAGGTTAATGTTAGACTTGCGCTGGCGCCGGGAAAGGGGTAAGTAGTTCTCCATCGTACTGCGTCGGCCGCGCAGGGACACACCCCGTCCCTTTTGGAAGGAGCTTTGGCATGGACGTCAACGCCCCGCGTGGCCTACTGCGCTTTTTCGGCAACATGGCAGACCCCCGCGAGGCTGGCCGGCGTGCTGCCGGGATCGAGCTGCGGCAAGGTCATGAGTTGATTCATGTCCTTCGAAGCCTGCTCGAGGCCGGCGCCCATCGCGCTCGGCACGGCCCGCCACGCCGGCATGTTGCCGATCTCGACATCCGGGCTGCACGGGCCTGGCGTGAGCGGGGTGCCGTGCTGGCTCAGATCACTTTTTCGTGCGGCGTCAGGCATGTCTGGTCCTTCGACGACTCGTCCGCTCGCGCTTTGCTCTCCGGATCAGAGCGGCGCCGCGGCAATTTCGATATACACGCTTTTGGGTGCGGTGGGTAGAAATATGACCAACGGTAGGCGCTGCGTCGGGACGTCCAGGTCGCAGCGCCCGAGCGTCGGATAGCCTACGTAGAGCATACCATTGTAAAAGCGGACATCGAAGGCCGCAGCGGTCGGGGTATCACCTTCGCGCGCCAGGGCCCGCACCAAGTAGGGAGTGTTTTCCGCGACGGTTGCCGCCTGACCGACCAGACGGGTCGCGGTGGCCGCGTCCAGTGGGACCGCGGGCGAAGACTCCAGAAGTGCCTGTGCCTCGCCGGTACTCTCAGCAGTCACGAGATATACACGTCCAGGCGACAACAGCGCCAAGCCGTTGGCGAGGGTCCCCGGCGGCGCCGCGTACCACGTGTCGTCCGGCTCCGTCGCGCACGGCGGCACGTCGGGCAGAATGCAGCACCCGCCGCACCAGCCGCTGCCCATCAGGCTCGGCAGGATGGCGCAGAACACCAGATAACGAGCGATTGTCATCCGTCGCGTCAAAAAACCAGCTCCGCTTTCCATGTCTCCGGCACCGCCTTTTTAGTCTCGGTCACCATCAAACTACTTCCATACCTGACCGGGCGTTATAGTGCTGCACAGCGCTACACGCCGACGCGGACCTCGCTCGTCGCGGTCTTGTCCTGGTAGGTTACCGTCAAGGTCGCCGTTCCGACGCCGACGGCGGTGATCAGGCTGGTATCCGAAACCGTGAAAATCGCCGGGTCTGAGGAGGCAAACGTAACGCCGTCGCTGGCCGTCACCAGGCCCACGTGCTGCGGGTTGTGCTCCCCGCGGCACGCCAACTCGGCCGCGGACTCGGCAGTCATGGCGTAAACACGCACCTCGTAGATGTCGCCGAGTTTTTGTAGCACGATCGGCGGCGTCCACGAGCCGCTAATCGAGTCCCGCATGATGCTCACCAGCTCCCGCGTCGTGTCGTGGCCATAAATGGCCCAACACAGGTCGGTCGGCGAGAAGCCCTGGCAGCCGATAAGACAAAATGAGACCAATAAGGACAGGCATAGGCCCCAAGGCCCTGGTCGCGGCATTTGGATGCGATGTACATCGCAGTTCCGCAGGGTCCGGTTTGTCATTGTAAATCCCTCCCAGTCAACGGTTCGACAGCGCGTTCGCCAAGTTGGCCAGGCGGTGACCATCGCGCCAGCCCGCCCGGCTGCCGCCCGGCTGTACTAATCGCGGCTTGGCGCCGGGACATATCAGACAGTCTGCGTCGCTGCAACTCGGCCAATTCCTCGGAGTAATCGGGGCAGAAACCCAGCGGCGGGCCGGTAAGCAGGTTCGCAGGGATTGCGCACTGATTGGCGCGCGCGCCGCTGCACATTACACATCGCGCGTCGCTGCAGTGTAGATGGTCCACCGCGGATCGATGGTCGTCACGCGCCGACATGCCAAACGCGTATCCGGCCTCGTGCACCAGCGTCAGCGCTTCGATGACCTCGCGAGTTACCGAGCCGACGCCGTTGGCCAATGCCGCGTCGCCGTAGAGACACGCGATTGCGACACGCCTCGACCGGTCGCATACATCCGACCAACCGTATATGCCTTTCGGGTTGTCCGTGCTGCTGACTTCGATCACGACGAGGACTGGGTCGGGTGAATCCGGCGCGAGCCGGCAGGCAGCCGCAACCGCGGCGTCCGCACCTAGCACACCGGCGCCCGGTAGCCCGGTATCGGGACCGTCTATCTCCGTGACTTCCAGGCCGGGTTGTTCACGGCGGGCCGCGCTCCGTGCGGAAATGGCTATCTTGGGCACGCGGTACGGACCGTTGCTGACGAGCAGCGCGATCCGGACACGGCTCGGACCAGACAAGAACGTCGAGAGCCGGGGCTCTACCACGGACGACTCCGCGTCGCTGACAGGCGGCTCGCACTGCTTGGGGCAGCCGCCCATGAGTGCAAAGCACCCGCACGGCAGGATGTAGGTGCTCACTGCACCGGCTGGGCTGCGCGCTCTCACCCTGATCCTGCTGCACTCGTCGGCGCTGGAATGCGACATATCCGTGCTCCCGGTCGCCAGAACGCGCCTCGCCGGGCCTGGCACTTCATGGCATGGAGTGCCTCACCTGCTTGACCAGGTTGGCCGTGGCACCATCAACCGTGGCGGGGTTGATTTGAGGGACTCGACTCCAAAAGTGCTCCCGGAACATCTGAACAGCGCTTTCAGTTCTTTGGTCATAGCGTCCAGTGGTACTAACGAAGTAGCCGATATCTAGGAGATCCTGCTGTAGTTCCGTAATCGGCCTCTGCGAAAAGCCGGCTCGCCGATGACCTCCAAACCGAGAGCTATTATCGTTGTCTTCAGGCTGCAAGACTATTCCGGTGCCCGCGAGCTTCTCTGCATCTGTCAGGATATCGGCGTTGGTGAACAGTCCACCGTACGCGACCCCCGGGATAGGCCCCATCATGGGCACCAGACCCCAGCCGCGCCGTTCGAGCCGATTCCATTCGAAGCTCACTCCCGGGTCACCGGCCTTATTGCCCAAATGTGCGGCCGGCATTGTGGGAGCGACGTTCGTGGAAATGTCGCTGTGGCCAACGATTCGATGGGGTGCGATCGCATATCCCGCCAGAAGTCGCTCCAGAAGTCCTTCTAGCGCCTGATATTGGGCGAGGGGATAAGCCGCGCCCGCATTTACAATTTCAATGCCAATTGAAAAACCATTTACAGTTCGCGCACCCCAGAAACTGAACCCAGCGTGCTGACCATTGACCGTGTCGCGGTTCAGCTTAACGATGTGTCCGTCGCGATCTATGATGTAGTGTGCGCTAGCAGAATTGCCTGAAGGGGGAGACGGCAAGGTGTTCAGCGCGTTTCCAATAACCCGTCCGCCGGTGTGATGAATCACGATTAGACTCGGATGGATCGCCGCCCCGTGTCGTCGCGAGTGCATCCAGATTGGTTTCAGATCCACCGGCAGGCTATTCGGCGAGTCGTCAGGATCCCACACCCGCCGGACGGTATTGCCGATTTTTCCATGCGTCTCAGTGAGGCTACCGTCTGACAACCGCGCTGGAATCACCCTTGCCTCCACAAGCCCGCCGCACAGGGTTTCGATCCAGATGTCGAGAACGCGGTAGATACGCTCAGGAAGCGGGTCGGAAACGGGATCAGCAATCGCGGGGCCTACCGGGTCGGCGCTGACGTTTTCGGCAGTGATGCGTAGGATATGCAGCCCATCCGGCAATGGGGACGTGTCGAGTTCTACGACGCCGTGCGCGTTGGTTGTATCCGAGATACCGCTATCGACGATTTCCACAGTCGCGTTTCCAACGGCCCGTCCGTCCCAATGTGCATGGTAGTCGCCCGTTGAAGCGTGCCAATACGAATCGTCTTCGGTAGTGGTGAAATCGGTCCTTACGGTAACGGTAAGTGTCGTTGGCCAAGCCATAAGGCTGGTCGAGCAGGCGCGGGCGACGGGTGCCTGGGGTTCTGAGGGCGGTGCTTCCGAAATCGCGCTACCAGACTCGCCTGCGTCACGCTCCTGTGCCGGCTGCTGCTCCGCAGTCCCCGGAGAAGCCGGATACGGGTTAGCATCTGTTATGTGGGACGCCCCCCCAGTTCCCGCCGCGCCCGCGTCCAAATCTCCGGACCCCATCATACAACTCCTGCTGGTTGGACTCGCGCCATCTCTCAGGGCCACACGATCATGGTCGACTATGGTCAGCTGCCGTGTTTTTCAAGGAGTTTAGACTGCGTCGTTTGATCAGGTTCCCCGTTTTCAACAAGCCCACTTCGTTTCTGAAACCGCGTCAGCGCCCTGCGCGTCCTGGGACCCAGCACGCCGTCAACGCGGCCGCAGCCAAACCCGAGGTTATTCAGCCGCTGCTGGGCACCGGTTATCGAATTGACCGGATCAACCCCGCCGAGCCTGAGGGTGTACTTTGCCTGATCGCTGGCAGGACCAACCACCAGCCTTCCCTCTCGCGCATTTCCGGGAATCGGCACCTGCATCCAACCCGCAGCGTCAGTAAGACCTTCCCACTTGTCGGCATCGACCTGGAGCCGGTACGGCTCGCGCGCCCGTGGCGTCTCATCACTCCTGAGCACTCGTATGCGGATCATCGCAGGGTCCCCGCGGCGGGTAAATCGGTGGCGCATTTCCGTCTCGCCGGACTCCCGTTTGGAATTCTTGGTCGGCAGGGTCACACGATCACCGGGAAGCAATATGTTGGGATTAGTGCGGATCGATTTCAGCTTCGCGTTCGCCGGATCGTTCCAGATGGTCTCCCAGAAGTAGCCCTTGTCCTTGGCGATCGAGGAGATGCACTCGCCCTGTTTCACGACGTAGTCGCCGGTCCCCACCGGGCCGGCGCCCGCGGCGGCCGGGCTGGCCTCCGGGC
>JAGVEP010000044.1 GCA_020058145.1 Phycisphaerae bacterium
CCTGCCAGCCGCCAAGGCGGCTGCGCAGAGGAGCCGAAGATCGTGAAAGCAGTGGCCGCGCCCTCCCAGCCACGGCTCGGCCGGAGCCTCGCCCTCCCGCGCGACGCCGGGGCTTTATTGAAACCGCTCTAACCGTGAGCGGTTCCGAGACGAGCCGCGATAAGCCTGTTGGCGAGTCGAAAACACGCGTCAGCCAGGAGCGCACCGAGCAGCGCCCCCGCGGCGACGTCGCTGACGTAATGCGCCCCGTTGACCAGCCGCGAGACCGCCGCGAGGGCGCTGGCGGCGTAGAAAAGCACGCGGCCGCGCCGATAGAGACGCGTCAGCACGCCAGCCAACGCGAAGGCGGTCGCCGCTTCGCCGGACGGGAAACAGACCTCCTGCTTCGTCCACAGTTGCGAGAAGGGGGGGACGAAGGTGAGGTGGCTGGGGGCCCGGTTGGGTCGCACGCGGCCGATCGCGGTTTGGGCGGCGTTGGCCAGCAGCGCGGTCAGCAGGACCGCGGCGAAGGCGGCGGACATCGTGGGCTTGTATCTGAATCCGCCGGAGAACGCGGTGGTTCTGTGCGTGGATGAGCAGCCGTCGATTCAGGCGCTGGAGCGGGCGCAGGGCTAGCTGCGTTTGCCCGACGGCCGCACCCTGAGCGGCTTTTCGCACGACTACGTGCGGCACGGCACGACCACGTTGTTCGCGGCCTTGGAGGTAGCCAGCAGGCTGGTCAAGACGGGCCACTACCAGCGTCGGCGGCGCCGGGAGTTCCTCGACTTCATGAACGACGTGCTGGCGGACCATCCGCAGGGCGAGGTACACGTGGTACTGGACAACCTCAACACCCACAAACCCAAGCACGACCGCTGGCTGGCGCGCCATCCGCGGGTCCATTTTCACTACACGCCGACGCACGCCTCGTGGCTCAAGCAAGTCGAATGTTGGTTCGGCATCCTGACCCGCTCGGCCCTGAGCGGCGTGAGCTTCACCAGCCCCGCGCAGGTGCGCCAGGCGATCGACCGGTTCGTGGCCGCGTACAACCCCTGCGCCACGGCGTTCGAGTGGACCAAACGCAGCGTGAGGCCGAAAACGCTCAAACGAAAGTACGCTGACTTGTGCAACTAAGTATTAGCGCTTCAGAATGCGCTGCAGTGCATACGAAGCGGCTACCTGCAGCCGCGGGTCGCTCTGGTCGGCGGCGATGGCCCGCAGTGGCGCCAGCGCCCGCGGATCGCCGATCTCGGCGAGCGCATGAATGGCCATCGAGCGAAGCGGGTAGGTCCGCGCGGGGTTTTCCGGCGACGGGTTGGAATTGGCGTCCCTGAAGTTGAGGTTCCGCATCGCCAGGTCGAACCCGTCGCGGTATCCGAGCTTGCCCAGCCCGCGGGCGGCGATCAAACGGGCCTCGACATAATCCTCCATGGGGCTCAGCAGCCGGTAGCGCAAGGCGTCGCGGGCCTCCGGGTTCCCCAAGTCCGCCAGCAGCAAGAGTGCGATCGAGCGCGTCGCGGCGTCGCCTTGCGAGTAGTTGATCAGCTCGTGCAGCGCGTCGGTATCACCGAGGGCAGCGAGCGCACCCTGAATCGCCAGGGTCACCGGCTTGGATTTGCGGTTGGCCGGCGCGTGCAGCGCCGACTGCAGCCACTTTTTCGCTCGCGGCTCCTTGAGCCGCCCCAGCAGCGCCGCCGCATCGCAGCGCAGGTTCTCTTCCGGCGCGCTGGTGAGTGCTTCGACCAGCAGGCGCGCGTAACCGTCCTGGCCGCAACGGCACGCGCAAAACGCGGCCGCGAGTTGCACGTGGCGACTCGCGTCGCGCACGCCGGTCTGCGCCAGGACCACCCCCTCACGTGCCCGCACCTCCCCGAGGGCCGCAAACCCGGCGTAACGCACCAGCGGCGACGGCGATGCCACCGCCTGCCGGAAAACCGGCAAACCCTCGCGCGGCGCCACCCGTACCAACGCCTCCAGCGCGTTGCACGCCACGTCCTCCGTCTCGCTCTGTGCCGCCGCCAGCAACAGGTCGACCGCACGAGCCTCCAGTTCCATACGCTCCTGCGGCGTGACCGTCACCGTCGGCGTCAACTCCTGACACCCGGCCAGCAGCAGCATTCCAAGCGCAGCGACCGCGGCGAACCTGCGAAGTGAAAACCGACATCGCCCCAACCCAACCACCTCACTTTCTGAGCAGGATCACCAGCCGATGTCGAATCGCGAGCACCCAGCGCTCAAACACCGCGCTGAGCCACAAGGCCGCGCTGCACAGCAGGCACAGCCGGGCAAACCAGTCGCCGAAGCGGCCGTACAGGCTGCCGCGCTGGTCCAACCCGACCGTGTGCAGATCGTAGCCGATGATGCCGGGACCGAACGTCCGCCCCTGGGCGTCCGCAACCACCGAGGTAATGCGGCCGTTGGCGTCGATGAAACCGCTGATGCCGGTGTTGACGGCGCGTGCGATCGCGACGCGGTTCTCCACGGCCCGGAACGCGCAGATCGCCAGGTGCTGCGGCAGCTCATTGCTGTGCAGGAACCAGCCGTCATTACTGACATTCACCAGAAAATCGACCCGCCGGTGCGAGCCGTCCCAGACGAACCGGCGCACGAGGTACGGGGTCGTATCCTCGTAGCAGATCGGCGTGCCGAAGCGATAGCTTCCCTCCGGCGTGTCGAGCGTGAAGACCGTTAACTCGCTGCCCGGTGTGAGCGAGTATTCCTGCTTGCCGCCGTCGCTGAACGGGCTCAGTTTGTTCAGGGCCCGGTAGAGCCGGTGCAGGTCGAACCCCAGGAAGCGCGCCTGGCGAAACGGCACGTACTCGCCGAACGGCACGAGGTGATTCTTGTCATAGCGCTGCCGGCGCTGGGCGCCGTCGCGATCGTACATCAGGCACGAGTTGAACTGCTTGACTTTGGGGTATTTGGCCTCGGGGAACTGCTCGTACGACACCGCGCCGACGAGTGTGGTAACCGGTGGTCCGGTCGCGGGCAGCCGGGGCAGCGGCAGCGCGGCCGTGAAAACGTCGCGCAAGGCACCGGCGTGCTCCAGGCGATACTCCAAATCCGCGATGATCTTATTCACGGCGCGGTAGTCACCCCGAGCAAACGCGGACACGGCTTGATGGCACGTGTTGCCCCACTCCCACGAGCCGGGCCGCACTTCCGGGACGACTTCGTGTTTCTCAATGAAATCAATGTTCTGCGTCGCGCTCCAGACGGTCTCCGGGAACACGAGCAAGTCCGGTTTTTCCGACGCCGCCTGTGCCCCCAGAGCCAGGTGCTGCGCCAGGACCACGTAGGGGTGGTCGCCGTACGGCGGCGTGCTGACGAGCGGAAAATCGTGCTGGATGACGGCGATGCGCGGGCCAGGTGCCGCCGTGTCGGGCCGCACTTCGCGCAGCCGGTACACGCCGTAAGCGAGTGTTCCCAGTAGTAGCAGGGCTGTGACTACGACGCCCGGCCAGGCCGAACCCGCGGCGAGCCGGCGTGCTCGTACCCGGTCGGCAGCGCCTGCCGCGCTGGTGTGCGCGGGACGCACCGGCCAACGTCGCAGCGCCAACTCGACCAGCGCACCATTGACCAGGGCGGCCAGAAATGACACGCCGTATGCGCCGGTGATGTCGCTGATTTGAATCAGCGGGAGCTGCGCGTACAGCCCGTGCGCAAGAAACAGCCAGGGGAAGCCGGACATGACGGTGCCGCGCAGAAACTCACACGCCACCCACGTGATCGGCAGCGTCCAGAGCGGCCCAACACCGTGGCGGCGGCCCGTGCGAATCGCCCACGCCGCCAGCGGCCAGTAGATCGCCAGGTAGAACCCGAGTGCCGCGTAGCCCAAGCCCGTAACCGGCATGAGCCAGCGCAGGCAAACGAGAAAGAACCCCCAACCGACCAGAAAACTGAGCCAGTGGACCAGATACGCCCGCTGCGCGCGACAGACGGCGACGGTCCACGGCACCAGGCACAAGAATGCCAGCGGCCAGATGCCATGGGGTGGGAACACCCAGCTCAGCGCCGCGGCCGAGAGTGCGAACAGTACCAAGACCTGCCCGGCTTCGCGCCAAAAACCCAGCGATGGACGGAGCCGCGGTGGGTGGCCGCGGCCGGATGCCTCCGCGACGGGCGCGCCCTGTGTGGGCGTGGACGCCGGCTTCGTCTGGACGTTCTTCTTCATCCGCTATCACAGCAAGGCCGGCCAAGGGCTTGGTGGCCGGCAGTCTTCAGCTCACACCACGCCAAGCCGGAGATTGTCCGGGGCGATCGGCACAGCGTCAACAAACGGGCGTGCACGTTGCCCCGCCGCGCGGTTAAATGTCGGGCCAAGGTACCGCCTGCCGGGTGGACCCGCCGTGCGGCGACCGTCTTAGTATTGGAGAACTTCTATGTCGCAACGCTTGCAGGAGTTCCGCGAGTTCCGCGAGAAAATGAACGAGCGCATCTTGTCGACGGGCAACCTGCCGATCAACCGTTTCTTCACCCTGGACACACAGGCGTACAAGGACGGCGCGCTCGACGCAAAATCCAAGGAAATCGCCGGCCTGGTCGGTTCGCTCGTGCTGCGCTGCGACGACTGCACCGCCTACCACCTGATCCGCTGCAAGGAACTGGGGCTGAGTGACGCGCAACTCTTCGAGGCCCTCAACCTCGGGCTCATCATCGGCGGCTCGATCGTCATTCCGCATCTCCGCCGGGCCGTCGGACTGCTGGATGAGTTGAACGCCGTGCCGTCCGCGCCGCCGACGTAGAGCCGGCGTTTGACGATTCGCACGCGTGCTGCCACAATATAGGGCTTCGATAGGTTTAAGGAGATGCGGCGATGTGCGTGGGCACATGGCGAAGTTCAAGGCGTGTCGGTGCGGCGAGTCTGGCGGCCTGGATTGGGCTCGCGGGTGTGTGGCTGCTCGGCTGCCAGAGCTTTGGCAGCGGCCAGGGTGATCCGGGCGGACAGGCGCTCGGGCCTGGCAGCGCGGCGCCGCCGCTCCAGCATCAGATGCTGGCGGGCATCCCGGTGCCCGTTGGCTTTCGAATGATCCCGGTACACAGCACGGTGCAGGTGATCGGTGCGACGCGCGTCGGGCGCTGCGAATTCGAGGGTGCGACCGCGCCCGATACGACAGCCCGGTTTTTTCTCGAGCAGATGCCGGCGGCGCAGTTCAAGGAAACGCTGAGGCGGCTCGACGCCGGCGAGTACACACTGCGGTTTGAGAGCGACAGCGAGGAGTGCACCGTCCGCATCAAGCCGGTGAAGACGACGACGGTTCTGGTTGTGGATATCGGACCCGTGGCCAAGGCCGCGGCGGAGCGCGAACCGGGAAACCCCGCGCGGCGTCCGCCGTCTGCGACAAAACCCCAGCCCTGAGGTGTTGAATGGACGCCCGCACACGTCACGAGTTGAAGCAGAACGAACTGGCCGAGATGCTTGCCCGGTTCCGCAATCTGAACGACCCCCGGCTTCGGCTGGCGCTGGTCGCGGTGGGGGTCGTGATCGTGGTCGTGCTCGCGATCTACGCGTGGAAATTCAGTCGGACGAGTGCCCAGGAGCGAAACTGGCAAACGTTGCAGGAGCTGGCCGCGTCGGCCGAGGCCGGCGACGCGGCGAGCTTCGAGCAGACCCGCACCGGGCTCCGCGACCTGATCTCCAAGGGGGGCGATCCGGTGGTGTTGGGGTATGCCCGGCTCCAGTTGGCGGCGCTGCGGATCGGGGATGCGCTGGCGCAACCCGACCAGCGTCCCGCCGGCTTCGAGGAGGCGGTGAAGCTGCTCGGGGAGATCCGCAGTGCGTCGGACACGCCGCCGGCCCTCAACGCGGCGGCGGCGTTTGCGCTCGCGGGGGCGTGCGAGTCGCTGCGCGAGTTCGACAAGGCGCGCGAGCTATACACCGCGCTGGCCAACGACTCAGAATACGAGGGGATGGTCTACAAAGGGATGGCGGCCGAGCGGCTGGCCAGCCTAGAGGACGTGAAGGCGGCGGTGGCGTTTGCGCCGGGCGGGCCGCCGGCGACGGTCGAGCCACCATCCGAGGCCGGT
>JAGVEP010000311.1 GCA_020058145.1 Phycisphaerae bacterium
CCGACGCTGCTGGCCCGGCGCTCGATCACGTCTCCGCCCCTATTCGTGAGGGGAAAGAAGCCCCAGGAGGGGGCCTGGGGAAACCTGCGGAGCCGGTTTTCACAGGTTTCGACCCACGAATTCTGCTGAAGAACCCCAAATAGAATGCTGTCGGGCAAGTCAGCCGACAAGCGACGCGCTGAATCTGCCCCAGCATTTCCGCCAGATTCAGGAATATCTTGACACTCGGCGAGAAATAGACGCCCCGGCTACCCGCCAGATAGCAGTACGCGCATCCATACGGACAGAAACCGTAGGGCGAAAAATGCCAATAGTTAGGACAGCAGTTGCCGCGCTCCTGGCTCAGGCCCACGGCGCTGTTGTGCTCGCTGAACACAAGCGTGGCCTTGCCCTGTTGGTGCAGTTCCAGCGGATCGGAGCCGGTCAGGGAGACCCGATTGTGCGGCACATTAACGCACTCCGATACACAGGCTTCAGGGTAAAGGCGGCAAATGTCGCCAACGAACTTTTGTCGCGCTGAACCGGAGCGGCTCCCGCGCGCCAGCAGAATTCGCTGAGGTGAGAAATGCGCGGGCCTTCGAGGCGAATATCGATCGGCTACAGCGAAAAACTCGTCGGGGTCCGCTGGCATGGCGCACCGCCAGTCCTGCATTGCTTCGCGTTCGCAAGAAGGCAGGTCGCGATGACCCTAACAGACTACGACCACGCGGTCAATCAACATCTCTCGACAATAAAGGTTGTCGCGACAACCGGCATAGCCTTTTCGTGCGCTCTCGTGCGCTTTCGAGCGGCCGTAGCTGCACGGGAACCGCGTTTCTGTAACTATATGCAGGATAATGACTTAAGTGCAAAAACGCTTGGCGCACGCACGAAGATATTGGGTCGCAAGTCATGCTCGGGTTGGTCGCTACTGGGTGCCGAACAACTCGGCCAGCAGCTCCGGTGCGTTTTGGATACCGACGGCCGATAGCCCCGGCAGGGGTGCGAGCGGCGCGTTGTTGCTGAAATCCAGCGCTGGATTAGATACCTCGCTCGCCGTGACCGTCATAATGTCGAACACCTGGTTCGTCTCACGCAGGCCACACATCAGCCCAACCTGGTGCGACACGGCGTTGCCGATCGCCAGGCCCAACTGACCGTCGGCCAGCGCGGCGTACTGCGGGACGTCCAGCAACGCGCCCACGACCACCACCGCACGCCCGCTGAGCGTCTCGTCGCGCGGGTCGAGGTAGTCCGGCATGCCCCAGAAATAAAGATCGCCCGCGTCGCCGACCCCATTGTTGTTCCGATCCGGGATATCCGAAATCAGCAAGTTCTTGGCGACGTCGAAGTAAATCGTCAGCCGTGGCTGCGCGCCGGATGCGGGCGGCGCATCGCTGACCTCGAAGCCGTAATGACCGAACAGGTCCGTGACACGCGCCAGAATGGCGCTGCGCACCGTCGCGACGGATGTTGGGCTCCGGTTCGGAATCGTGAACGCAGCGATGTCGAACGGGGCCGAATTCGCGACGGCGATGCCCTGGCCACCGTCGAAATTGAGGTACACATACTGCGTGCGGGGTTCAGAATTGTCGGAGAACTCACGCTGGACGCGAATGCTCACGCTGGGCACGGACTGGCCATTGATGCCGTCGAGCACGAGGTAGTACTGCGGACTGTCGTGCCCCACGATCAACTTCGAGTTGCGCGAGAAGAGCACCAGGCTCGAGTCGTACCACGCGTACAGGCTCTGCACACCGTCCAGCATCAGCAGGCTGAAGCCCGGCTGGCCTCCGGAGGACGTGCCGGCGGTGGGGTTGAGTCCACGCTCCGTGTACACCTCGCCGTAGCCTGGCAGACTCAACAGGCTAATGAACAGCCGGTCGCCCAGACTCAGCGAACCCAGACTGAAGACCTGCCGCGTGGTTGTGGCCGGCATGATCACCGCGGCGGCGTCCTGCGCGTTCAGGTCGCGCACGATCGCCTGAAATGGGATCGTCGGCAGCGCCGGATCGTCGAGCGTGTTCACGAACGGCGGGATCACGCGGATCGTGGGCGTGGCGTAGACGCGCACCGGAGACGAGCGGTCGGTGTCCACTTCGCTCCACAGGTAGTAGATGCGTCCCTCCTCCCCCGTCTGAATGTCCGCGGGAATCTGTAAGGCCGTCGGCACCGCCAGGTTCAGGTCGTTTCCCTGCGCCGGGCTGCTGTCGAGCTGCAGGTCGTTGAACGCCCCCACGGCCGCTAGCAGCGTGCTCCCGTCGGGCGCGTACGCGACCGCCGAAATGGGGGACACACAGGGCTTCAGCGTCCGCAGCTTGTCCCCCGTGTCCTGGCGCCACACGATCGCGCTTCCGTCGTCGCTCCCCGTCGCGAGTTGGGTTCCATCGGGTGAGAACGCGACCGCGTCGAGCGCGTCGGTGTGTCCCGTGAACGTGCGCACTTCGCCCCCGGTGGCCGCGTCCCAGAGCTTCGCGGTTTTATCCTTGCTCCCGGTGGCCAGCGTGCTTCCGCCGGGCGCGAACGCCACCGCCGTCACCGCGCTGGCGTGACCCGCCACGAGCACGCCGCCGTTCGTCACCGGGCCGAACTCCTGCGCAATCTGCCCAGTCGCCAGGCTCCATAGCCGCGCATAGGCGTCGCTGCTCCCCGTCAGCACCCGCTGCGAATCCTGTGGCGGAAACGCCAGCGACGTTACGCCGGCTCCGCGGTGATCGAGCACCCTGTTGAGAGTTGCGTCGGCGACGTTCCACACCGTCGCCTTGCCAGAATTGTCGCCGGTCACAAGGAGCAGGCCGTCAGGGGAGAAAGCCACCGCGTTTACCGCCGCCACCTGCGTTGGGTATTGGCGCGTTGCGGTCAGCGTGCCGGCCGCATTGAGCGTGCGGACCACCACCGTGCCGTCGCGATAGCCCGCGGCGAAGCTCCCGCCGTCCGGGGCCCACGCGAGCGCCAAAAGGGCGCTGCCG
>JAGVEP010000344.1 GCA_020058145.1 Phycisphaerae bacterium
AGCGCCCGGTACGAGGCGCCCGGGCCCGAAGACAAGGCGACCGAGGATTTGAGCCGCGCGCTCGGCGGTGCGACGCAGCAAGATGTACCGGTCGTGGCGCGGCCGACGGCCAAGAAGCCGGCGGAATCGGAGGGTGAGTACACCGCCCGGCTGCTGCGGGCCAAGCGCCGCGCCCGCGACGAGATCGAGCAGAAGGAAGACGCCGACGGACCAGAATCACCGCCGCGACCGTGAGGGGGCGTGTGCGTGACACTTCCTGTCGCCCTCCGAGGGTCTGTTCATCATTCCTGGGGGTGCCTTGGCGGGGTTGCTTTTTTTTTCGCCGGCGATACCCTTCACTTTGCGACGGGAGGTGTGCATGCAAAAACGGTCGAGTCACCAATCTCGCGGACGAGCCCTCACTGAGCGTGAGGCAGCCTGCTCGGCGCCGCATTCTCTTTGAGTGCCGAAGGGAATTCGGTCACATTCAGTTCCCGCGCGAAAACGGGCCGCAATATCCGGCGGATTCTCGGTCGAGTGACGCTTGGGAGGCACAGTCATGTTTCGAGGTTTGACGATCAGCAGGTTGGCCGCGGGCTTTGTCATCGGCCTCGTCTTGGGGACCGTAGGATGGGGGCAGGAACTGGTCCCGGCGCCGCCGAACGCGAGCGACGCGCAGGCAACGGCGGCTGATGAGTGGACTAAGAACAACCCCCGGAGCCGGATGGCGGCGCAGGAGCGCCCATTGCCTAAAGACAACGCGCATCCGAAGGTCGCCCCTCAGGAACGCGAGAACCTGGGAGTGCCGGCGCCAATATGGGTTGCGGCGCACGGGAAGGTCCAGCCGGCTGTGCGCGAGGCACTGGAGGAGCAAAAGAGGCTCATGAGCGATCCGAAGTCCATGGCGGAGTTCCAGGGCGATCGGCCGGCCGGCTTCCAAGGGACCGCCTACGTGGATGTGTACCTGCGCCACACGCAGAAGGGCAAGCACTCCTCGGCGGAGAACCGGGCGGCGATGAAGGAAGTACAGGGGCGGATTTTGTCCAAGCTGACGGCGGCGGAGTTCAGCCTGATCTTCGCGTTTCAGGACACCACGGCCCTCGTCGGTTACGTCGACGAGGCCGGTTTGGCCAAACTGGTCGTCGACGCGGACGTGGTGGCCATCGGGCTGGATGACCAGCCTCGCCCGGAGAACCCGGCGCGGGCGAGGCACGAGCCTGGAGAACGCCGCGGGAAGGTCGATGTCAACGTGTACAACGCCCTGGAGAAGGCCACGGACGGCTACGTCTTTGTGGTCGTGAGCCTCGCGCCGGTGCCCTTCGGCGAGGCCTACGATGCCGAGCGCCGTAAGCTCGAGGCTCGGGCAGCCTCGACAGTGACCGCTGAGGAGTTCAGAGTTCGGAGTCGCTGCGGCGCGTTATGCGGCTACGTGAACGGGGCTGGGCTGGCCAAGCTGGCGAGCCATCCCGACGTTGTTCGCGTTGCCCTCGACGGTCCGCTCATTCCCGTTCCGCGCACCAATTTTCGTCACCCGTGGCTTTTCTGGCGGTGAGGCCTTTCGCCAAGGGAGAACAAGCAATGAGACGCGCGATCCTTGTAGCCCTCGTCACAGTACCCCTGCTGCCGGACTCAACGTTCGGCACGGGTTCCTCCGTGCCCTTCATCGACGCCGATGCGGTCCATGCACAAGGCTGGACAGGCCAAGGCGTGACCGTGGCGGTGATCGACACGGGCATCTTCTACAACCACCCCGGGCTTGCCGGGAGCATCGCTGCTGGCGGCATGAGCTGGATAGACGGGTAGCCAGTGTTCGATGACGGGGCGGACATCTACGGCTACGGTCATGGGACCTACATGTCGCTGATTGTCACCGATGCGACGGGGGTAGCGCCGGACGCCGAGATCTTGTCCGTTCGGGTATTTGGCCCGTTCGGCGGGGCCGATCCGGCGGATGTTGTGCTCGCCATCAATTACGTTAAGCAGCGCCGCCAGCAGGTGGATCCGAGCATTCGAGTCATCAACCTGAGCCTCGGTGGAGGTTCCTACTCATGTTCCTGCGACGACGACGTCCCCGACATGGCCCAAGCGGTCTCCAGCGCCTTTTACGCCGGCATCGTGAGCTTCGCCGCCACGGGCAACGACAGCCAGTGTGGCGGAATCGTCACCCCGGCCTGCGTTTCGTCCGCCGTCCGGGTCGCGGCGGACTACGACGACGATTACGGCACCGTGATCTACTACTGGCCGAACGGCAGCGTGCAGTGCGGCGACTTCTCGGACGAGTATTGGGTGACGTGCTTCTCCGACGTCACCGAGAACTGCGAGTACTTCCTGGCCGCACCCGGATACGACATCACCGTCGGCGGGTTCTTCGGCTAGGGCACGTCGCAGGCGACTGCGCACTGCGCGGGCGTCGCCGCGCTGATGTTCAGCAAGGCCCCGTGCGGTTTGAGCGCCTCGGCGGTGCGACAGAAGATCTGGTGGAACGCCCTGAGTTACGCCTGGGCCTACCCGCATTGCCCGTTGCCGCCGGAGCCGAAGCACCTGAATGCCTATTTCGCGGTCAGCGCCACGCCCGCCGCGCCCTGCATCACGGGCGACATGAACTGTGACACCGATCTCGATCTTGACGACATCAACCCGTTTGTGGTGGCGCTGTCGAACCCGGCGGGGTACGCGGCGCAATACCCGAACTGCAACCGCCTCAACGGCGACTGCGACCACGATGGTGATGTCGATTTCGATGACATCGACCCGTTCGTGGCCCTGCTCGGCGGCTGACGTGCTGCGCGACCGGGCCACCCGGCTGGGGCCGCCGGGGGCGGGCCC
>JAGVEP010000105.1 GCA_020058145.1 Phycisphaerae bacterium
CGCGCCCCGCGTGGCCGCCACCGGCATCACACGAACCGCGCGTCGGCCGCGTGCGACCGCCGCTGGCCGCTGGCTGACGGCTGACGGCTGACGGCTGATAGCTGATGGCTCTACTTCGCAACGCGACACTCCAAATCGTCCTGCCCGGCCAGTGAATTTTAAGGGGCCGCTACCTGTCTCCGCGGGACCGGTTTTCGACCGGGCAGCGGACCAACCGGTTGGAAACCGGTTCCACAAAATAGGGCAGCCGTAGGGTGGGCACTGCCCACCATCCTACCCCCCTCCCTATCAGGGAGGGGGCCGGGGAGGGTCGAACGGCTTTTGGTCTTCCACGGCCGACACGGGGGTCGGCCGCTACATTGGTGGGGCACCGGCCATCCGCCGGTGCCCGCCGGCCGACACGGGGGTCGGCCGCCACGGAAGGGCCGGTACGGAGCCCGGCCGCTACGGAAAGTGTGGCACCGGCTAATAGCCGGTGCCGCCGGCCGCGCCGTTGGCTAGGGCACATAGTCGTATTCATCGCCCGCCGCCTTGGCCCGCGCCCATCCGGCAAGGGCGGAACTGCCCGGCAACGGCAGCGTTCCGTTGGACTTGAGTGCCGCATACGTTGCGGAGCTCGGCTGACCGCCCGCCGCCGGCGAGGGGAACGGGTCGCTCAGAATCCAGGCCTCCAACTCGTGTTCGCCGCCGCCGGCCGGCTCGGCCACGTGTTCCTCTTTCGTGTGCCCGTGCGACATCACCACCGGCACGCGGTCGGCGATGATCCACTGCTCACCGAGTACGGGGTCGAATGTCCATTCCAGTTTCACATATAGAAAGTAGTTCAGCGGCACGCCCCAGGCGTCGTAAATGCCGAGCACGTCAACCAGCCCAGTCGAGCCCGGTGCCGTGCCCGCGCCCGTTGGGTTCACAAATTCCGGCGTCGTGCCCAGCGGCTTCACCACGTCCTTCGGAAGCTGCGTTAGGGTGTCAGGCGTGTACAACTCCAGGTACGTGTACAGGGCGCGAATATCATCGTTTTCATCCGGTCCCTGGATGTTGACCCAGTCTGAGAAATTGCCCTGTCGGTTAGCCATGTCGCGGTGAAGTCGGTTGGTGAGCACCGCAGAGCCAGTGAGACTGTTGGGGTCCTCCACGATCCAACTCACGCACGTTCCCGAGCAGTTCGGATCTAGCATATACGGCGGATACGGCCCAAACGTCTTGTTGGAGTCCTTTTGATCGTAGATGCTCGCCAGCGGATTGAGCGTCGCGAACTCGTCGATGGCCATTTTGACGCTGCGGAGGGTGTTTTCGGTGGCCTTGACCTTGTGGGCGTTCATCACCTTCGCGCCGACCAGCCCAATCGCCGCAATGAGGATGCCGATGACAACGATGACGACCAGCAGTTCGATGAGGGTAAACGCCGGCATCCGCCAAGTAGCGGCCGGGCTCCGTACCGGCCGTGTAGCGCCGGACCTCCGAGTCCGACGCCGAACCGTAGCGGCCCGCGCCCTCGCGCGGTCGTCCGCAGCGGCCGACCTCCGGGTCGCCTGAGGGCACCGGCTATTAGCCGGTGCCACACGAACCGTGGCGGCCGGGCTCTGTACCGGCCGAACCGCGACCGCCCGCGACCGTGGACCGCGGTAGGCCGGCCAACCGGCGCAGGTCCCGGCCGCAGCAGGCTGACGGCTGATGGCTGACGGCTGATGGCTCATTTCACTGCCCGTGGTGGTCAAAGTTCGTGCTGTCGTCGGCGGTGCCGTACAGGCCATCGAAACCGGGGCTGACGAGCAGATACGAATCCGGCCGGCTCGGCTCGAAGCGTGCGTTGACGTTTTCGTTGCAAATGAAGCGCGGGAACGAGGGATTCACCAGCGCCGTGCCGGCCGCGACAGTCCGGAACTCCATGTCCCACCCGAGCACGTGCGTTCCGCCGCCCTTGTTCAGACTCAGCACTTGCGCAACCTGCGGTACGGGAGGGATCGGATCGAGCAACGCGGCGTTGTCTTCCCAGTGATAAATGCCGCGCTGTGTGTTAGTTTCGCCGCGATTGAAATCGGCCATCTGACGCCCCGCGGAATCCGCTCGCCAATACAAGACGGGGTATCCGTAAGTGTCAAGGTACATCGGGTAGGAGCGTGTGGGAGCGCTCGGGTTGACTTTCTTCTCTTCCGGAATCGCGAAATCCACGTTAGGCGCCTGCAACACGTTGCGCGTCACAACCACCTTGCTCCCGTCGACGTATGGGCCGTAGCGCGCGTGTATCGGCTGGTTTAGCCGATCCGGATCGCTGTATAGGCCGTACAGGGCTCCGAAGGGGGTCGGGTCCTCGGTATAACTACCGCCGGCGGTGCTCTGCGACCATTGCGCGGCGGTGCCGAGGGGTGCGAAGCCCGGCGTGCCGAGCAGGTCAGCGCCAGACAATGCCCAGACCAAAAGACCGGCCCCGCTGATTTGCATCGTCATGCCGACATAGGGCGAATTCACCATCGAAGCCGGCATGTTGCTCCCATCCGCATCCGAAAACGACGGCGGATACAGCCCGCCGAGCTTGGCGTCGGCCTTGTACGTCTCCAGGCCGGTCCCCAGGGCGTTCAGCAGGGCTTTCGTGCCCGCATCCTTGGCGCTCCGCCGCACGGCCCCCACCGCCGGGATGAGAATGCCGATCAGGATGCCGATGATGGCGATCACGACGAGCAGTTCGACGAGGGTGAAGGCAACGAGGCAACGAGGCAACGCTGATCGACGCGACGAACGCGGAAATCCGGCGCTGCGCACCGCGTCGCCGCGTCGCTGCGTCGCTGCGTCGCCGGCCTTCAGACTCGTGGGATTCATTGTTTTTTTCATACGCCGCACTCCCACTTAGGGGCATCCTCTGTGGAACCGGTTTTCAACCGGTCATCCACTTGTGTGGCACAGGCTAATAGCCTGTGCCACGAAGTCACACCACAGGCTATTAGCCTGTGCCACACCCTCAATAGTTCTTCACGTCGTCCGCCGTGCCGTAAATGCCATCCCGGCCCGGGGCGATCAACAAGTAGGTATCCGGGCGGTGCGGCCAAATCTTGCCGGTCCCGCCGCTTTGCTGCTGCTCAAACAGCGCCTCGTCGTATACCGCCGCGGCGAAGCTGTTGTTCGTTGGTTGCTGCGCCGGGACTGCCGCGTCCCAGCCCAGATCGTACAGCCAGTGGTAATGATCCGGAGTCGCGCCGACGGTACGGCCCGTGAGACTGATGCCGCGGTCACCGTTGGTCGCCGAGCCGGTTAACTGCCAGTTGTCATACTGGTTATAGCGCCCGATCGTGGTGGGCGGATCACCCACCGAAAACGGCCACTTCGCTTGATCGTTCGCGACGTAGTACAACACGGGGTACCCAAACGCATCGACGGCGAACGCGAGCTTGCTGTTACTAAACAACGGGGACGATCCCAACAAGAGCCCCGCCGGCAGCGAACGAGTAGCGCTGGTGTGTTCTTTGAAATAGTCCGGCGACTGGGCCACTTTGCCGTCCAGCGGTACGTACGGCCCGAAGCGGCGCCGATCCGGATAGTTCGGGTCGTTGACGTCGTACCATGCCAACCAATCGACGTTGTTGATTACGCCGTCCGGTGGAGTGCCGACATCGTAATAGCGGCTCTTGTCCAGCGCCACAAAGCCCTGCAGGTCGGCGCCCGCCAGTTGCAGCATCAGCCACTGCGCACCGGACAGCGGAGCGGTGTTCGGGTCGGCTTCGAATGGATTGCCGCCGCTGGACACCGGGTAGCGATCCAAATCCGCGTGGAACAGCTCGCAACCCTTGCCCAGCACGCTGAGCAGGTTCTGCGAACTGACCCGCTTGGCCGAATCGCGGGCCTTGTTGACCGACGGGACGAGAATGCTGATGAGCAGCGCGATAATCGCCACGACCGTCAGCAACTCAACGATCGTAAAAGCCGGTTTTCTTATTAGGTGGCTATCTGGGTGCATATCGTCGCCCTTTGTCTGAGCGGATCGGTTTTCCGTCGGACTCGGAGGTCCGACGCTACTCGGCCGGTACTGAGCCCGGCCGCTACGCCGTCGGACTCGGAGGTCCGACGCTACTCTTCGTCGCTCCGTCGCTCCGTCGCTTCGTGCCTGTCTTCTCACGCATTACTGCTACTCATCACACCCTGGATCAGCGTCACCAGCGGCAGGAACAACGCCACCACGATGAACCCGACGATGAAGCCCAGGCACACGACCATCAGCGGCTCGAGCAGGCTCACCAGCGAGGCGACCAGCGTGTCGACCTCGTCGTCGTAATTGTCGGCGACTTTCATGAGCATCTTGTCGAGCTCGCCGGTCTCCTCGCCGACGTCCACCATGTTCACGACGATCGGGTCCACGGTCCTCGACTGCCGCAGCGGGTTCGCAAAGGTATCGCCCTCGCGGATCGAGTCGTGGACCTTGCCCAACATGCGGGAGTAAATCTCGTTGCCGCTGGTGGCCTTGGTAATCGTCAGGGCCTCCAGAATCGGCACGCCCGCAGCAATCAACGTACCGAGGGTTCGGGTGAACTTGGCCACCGTCGATTTCGCGATGAGCTGCCCCATGACCGGAATCTTCAGCGAAAGCACGTCAAGCGCAAACCGCCCCATATCCGCTTGCCGGATCAGCTTGACCACCGCGAACACGATGATCGGCGATAGGATGATGACCACGTAGCCCGGCGGGGTGCCCTTGGCGAACCACGACGACGTGTTGATCAGGAATTCGGTCACCCCCGGCAGCTTCGACCCGAAGTCGCGGAAAATCTCCTCGAACTTCGGCACGACGGTCACCATGATGAACGTCACGATGCCGCCGGCAATCGTGATGACCACCGCCGGGTAGATCATCGCACCGATGATTTTCCGCCTCAGCTTCTGGGCCTTTTCGAGAAAGTCCGCCAGACGCTGGAGAATCACGTCGAGCACGCCGCCCGCCTCGCCCGCGGCCACCATGTTGCAGTACAGCCGATCGAAAGCTTTGGGGTGCCGCGCCATCGCTTCCGAAAGCGTCGCACCGCCTTCCACGTCCTCCGTGACCTGCTTGAGGCAGCTCCGCAGCATCCCCGGCTTCTGCTGTTGCTCCAAAATGCGCACACTGCGTAGAATGGGCAAACCGGCGTCCTGGAGCGTCGAGAGCTGACGCGTAAAAGAGCAAAGCGCCTTGGTGCTGACCCAGCCGATACCGGTCCCGGCCGCCCGCCGCTGCTTCGAGCCACCCCCGCCCTTTCTGGCGGCGATCTTCTTCTTGTCGATCTTCTCGATGACTTTCGTCGGGAAATAGCCCAGGCCGCGGACCTTCGAAACCGCTTCCTCCTTGGTCGGCGCTTCGACTTCGTCCTTGATTTCCTGACCCTGGGCGTTCAGCGCCTCGTACTTGAAGACCGACATAACAAGGCCTCCAGCTCAACACAACGTCGCGTCGGGCGACCGGACCTGGCTTCCTGATCCGTCCGTCGCGAACTACCCGAGGACGGGCGTGGCCGCGCGAACGCGACCCAGTTCCGCACCCATTATTCGGGTTCCCAAGTGGCTGTAACAGAAGCATTCGGGATTCAGGGTTCAGGGGTCCGGGTTCACGGTTCCGTATCCGCCGCCTCCGAAATCGTAACTCGAAATTGCAAAATGGGTTACAGCCGAATACGGGACACGTCGCGCTGTGGAAACGGCTTGGGCATCAACCCGCCATTTCCTCCGCCAGCGTTTCTCGGACGATTTCCTCAATCGTCGTGATTCCGTCATAGAGTGCCATCAGCCCGGATTCGCGTAAGGACCGCATCCCGCGCTTGCGGGCAGCTTGCCGCAGCACGTTCGTCGACGCGTGTTTCATCACGAGATCGCGCAGCTCGTCGTCCAGCACCATGATCTCGAAGATGCCCCGCCGACCTTTGTAGCCCGTGTGGTTGCAGTAGTCGCACCCCTTGCCGAAGAACAGGCGCCGACCCGCAACGTCCTCCGGCAACAGTCCCAACTCCAGCAACTGTAGCTCGGACGGCTCGAATTCTTCCTTGCAGTTTTCGCAGATTTTCCTCACAAGTCGTTGCGCGACAATAGCTTCCAGTGTCGCGGTCAGAAGAAACGGCTCGAGCCCGAGGTCCAGCAGACGCGCGATGGAACTGGGCGCATCGTTCGTGTGCAGCGTCGAGAAGACCAGGTGACCCGTAAGCGATGACTGCACAGCGATTTGCGCTGTTTCGAGGTCGCGAATCTCGCCGACGAGGATGATGTCCGGGTCTTGCCGCAGGAAGCTTCGCAGGCAGCGCGCAAACGTAAGTCCAATATCCGGCTTGATTTGCACCTGGATCATCCCGTCGATGTCGTACTCGACCGGATCCTCGCTCGTCAGAATCTTGACGTCGATCGTGTTCAGTTCCCGCAGTGCGGAGTACAGCGTCGTCGTTTTGCCACAACCGGTGGGACCGGTCACGACCACGATGCCGTGCGGCTTGCCGATCAGTTGCCGGAGGACCCCCATGTCCTCCTCGCGCAGGCCGATCTGCCCCAGGTCAAGATTGACCTGCAACCGGTCCAGCACGCGGAGCACCACGCTTTCGCCGAACATAGTCGGGAGCACGGACACGCGCAGGTCAACCGGACGGCCCTCGATCAAAAGCTCGATGCGCCCGTCCTGCGGCATGCGGCGTTCCGCGATGTCGAGGTTGGCCATGACCTTGATACGAGACGAGATCGCGAGCGCGACGTGCTTCGGGGGCGGAACCATCTCGAACAGCACGCCGTCGATGCGGTAGCGCATCTTGAACTCGTCTTCGAACGGCTCGAAGTGGACGTCCGACGCCTTGTCACGAATGGATTGGAGCAGGACCAGGTTGACGAGCTTCTTGACCGGGCTGCTCTCGGCCATTTCACGCAGCTCGTCCAGGTCGATGCTCTCGCCGCGGCCCTGAAAGCGGGCCAGGTCCTCGTCACCGGCAATTTCCCCGATGATGTCGTTGATGGTGGCGGCCGATTCCTCGGGGTAGTACCGGTTGAGCGCCTCCGTCATGTCCTGCTCGGTCGTGATCCGCGCGACGACGTTGAAGCCCATCAGTGTTTTGAGGTCGTCGGTTGCGTGGAAGTTGTCCGGGCTCGCCAAGGCCACGCCGAGCGTGTGAGTTTCGCGATCGTATTCGGTGGGGATGATCCGGTAGCTGTGGGCCATCTGGGACGGCACCAGGTCGATGACGGTCTTGTCCACGTCGATGTCGGCGAGCCGGATCGACTCCATGCCGACCTGGGCGGCCAGCGCCCGGTGGACATCATCCTCCTCGACGAGGCCCATTTCGATGAGCAATTGCCCCAGCGGCCCTCGCTTCTTCTTCTGCAGCTCGAGCGCCTCGGAGACCTGGGCACGCGTCAGCTTGCCCATCTTGATGAGGATGCGGCCGAGCGGCCGACCCTTGAGCTGCGCAATTGGCGGCATTCCATCAGCCGGCATCCAACGACTCCTGCAAACGAGACCGGCATTATAGGGACGCGGCGGGCGTACACCAATCGGTCGCAAACGGACGCGCGCGGCCCGCCGCACGCCCCCCCGTCACTGGATGGCTTGCCCGAAGATGTCGGCAGTCAACCCCACACGCGCACTGCCTTCGCCGTCCCAGCGATGTTCGGCGACACACGCCACAATTTGCTCGGCCAGCCGCACCGCGGCCAGACCGTCCGCGGCGCTCACCAGCGGCGTGCGGCCGGTGCGAACCGAATCGAGGAAGCTCTCCAGCTCGGCCCGCAGCGGGTCCTGATCGTCAATCTGGAGCGGCTCGACGTGTACCAGCTTGCCAAAATCGAGCCCCGCGACTTGCGAGAGGTCCTCCAGGTTTCGCTCGCGGGCCAACTTCAACACGTCGAGGTTCTGATCGAGCGTGATCGCGACGCCGATCTTCTTCTGGTAGTCCAGCGAGACGTAGGCCTTCTCGGCGAAAACCCGCAGCTTCCGCTCGGTTTTCAGGGCCAGCCGCGACGCCGTCAGGTTCGCCACCGCACCGCCGCGGAAAGCTACGCGGGCGTTGGCGATGTCCTCGTGCCGGCCGAGCACATTGACGCCGACGGCATCCACGCGCTGCACTTCGTCGCGCACCAGGTGCAGCATGATGTCGATGTCGTGGATCATCAGGTCGAAAACGACGCCGATGTCGGCCGAGCGGAAGGTGAAGGGACTGATGCGGTGCGTTTCTATGAACTTCGGTCGCAACCCCAGCCGCTCGACGGCGCGCACGACCGGGTTGAACCGCTCGGTATGCCCCACTTGCACCAGCACGCCGTGCTCGCGCGCCAACGCGACAATCTGCTCCCCTTCCGCCGCCGTCGGGGCCAGCGGCTTTTCGATCAGCACGTGCAGGCCACGCTCAATCAGCGGCCGGCTGACGTCGAGGTGTTGCTTGGTCGGCACGGCCACGGAGACGGCGACTACGTCACCCAGCTCCGGCGTAAGCTCCGCCGCAAAGCGCGCTCCGACCGGCTCGGCGAACTGCCGGGCCCGTTCCAGATTCGCATCCACTACGGCGACCAGCCGCACGCCGGGCATCTGGCTATACGTCCGCACGTGATGCCGGCCCATGTGGCCAGCACCGATCACGGCGACGGGCACGCGCTCGTCCACGCCGTTACTCCTTCTCTTCCCGCCGATAGAAGCCGTCGAGGTCCTCGGCCCGATCGGAGCGGTAGTGCTCGCGGGCGCGGCCGAACACACCGATTTCCATCTTGCGCTTCAAGAAATCGACCAGATAGCGCACGTGCTCGTCGGCAACCAGACCGTTCGCCTCGATCTGGCGCAAGGCGTCGGCCGTGCGGAGGGCGGTCCGCACCCCGCGCCGCGCAAAGAGCAACCGGGCCGCTTCTTTGAGCTTGCCAATCGACTCGTCCGGCATGCGCCAGCGCCGCAGCCCTTCGGCATTGAGCCCCCGGACTTCCTGGTCGTAGCCGATTACCTTCACGAAGGGCGGCACGTCGTGGCACACGCGGGTACTTCCGGCGATGTACGCGTGGCGCCCCACCGTGACGAAGTGGTGCATCGCGGACGCCCCGCCGATGACCACGCGGTCTTCAATCCGGATGTGTCCGGCAAGCTGCACGGCGTTGGCGATGATGATGTTGTCGCCGAGTTGGTTGTCATGGGCCACATGGACGCCGACCATGATGAGGTTGTGGCTGCCGATCCGCGTGATGCCGCCGCTTTGGCGATCGACTTCCGTGCCGCGGTGTACGGTGACGTGCTCGCGGAAGATGTTCTCGGCTCCGACGACCAGCCCGGTCGGTCCGCCACGGTACTTGAGGTCCTGCGGGGCCCCGCCGAGCACGCAGCCGGGGTAAAAGACGTTGCGCGTACCGAACTCGGCCGGTCCCAGGAGGGTCACGCGCGGCGCCAGCGTGCAGCCGTCGCCGACGCGCACGTGCGGCCCGACGTAAGCGAAGGGCCCGACCTCGACATCGGCGCCGAGCTCGGCCTGCGGGTCCACAACCGCGGCCGGGTGAATCTTGCTCATACCGCTCCTTCAACGCGCCTCGAAAACCGCAAAGACGCAGAGAACGCAAAGGACGCAGAGAGGAATTCGGAATGCAGAACTGGAAACCGCGCCGCTACTGCTCGCGTTTCCCGACCGCCCAGAGGTCTCATCATCTCCGCCACTCTCTATCCTCTCTGCGACCTCCGCGCTCTTTGCGCCTTTGCGGTTCTAGTATGTCACGCGGGCTCAACGTCGACGAGCATGAAGCGGATGCCGGCCTCGGCCGTCAGCTCGCCGCCGACCGTCGCCCGGCAGTGGGTCTCGCCCGTGCGGGCCTTCACGCGGACGGTCTGCGCCTCAATCACCAGTTGATCGCCCGGCACGACCGGCCGCCGGAATTTCACCTTGTCCAGGCTGAGCAGCACCGCGACGCGACCCGTGTGCTCGAGCTTCTGCGACAGCAGAATGCCGCTGAGCTGCGCCATCGCCTCGATGATCAGCACGCCCGGCATGATCGGCTGCCGCGGATAATGTCCCTGGAAGAACGGCTCGTTGATCGAGACGTTCTTGATGCCCACTGCCCGCCGGTCGCCGTCCACCTCGATGACCCGATCGATCAGCAACATCGGGTAGCGGTGCGGCAGAATCCGCTGCACGACACGAATATCAAGTTCCGGCGCGCGGGTCAGCCGTTGCCCCAGCCGCGAACGATCGCGCAGCTCGAGCAGCTTGCGGATGAGCTCGTGGTTGAGGTGGTGCCCCGACTTGCGGGCGTAAATCTTCCCGCACACGAAACAGCCCGCCAGCATCAAATCGCCGACCAGATCGAGAATCTTGTGCCGGACACACTCGTTCGGATAGCGATAGGCGTTCTCAATCGGCCCCTCGCGGCCGATCACGAGCACGTCGGCGTAGGTCAGGTGCGTCCCCAGCCCCGCGGCCCGCAACTGCTGGGCCTCTTCCTCAGTCACAAAGGTACGCGAAGGAGCGATCTGGTTGATGAACCCGTCGGTGTCCAGCGTGAAGCGATGAATCTGCTGCCCGATCGGGCTGCTGGTGCCGTAATCCAGCTCGTAGATGATCTCCAGCTTCTCCGGCTCGCCCGGCCACGCTACCAGCTCCGCGTCGCCTTCGAACACGCGCACCGGCTCACTGACCTGGAGAATCAGGCGTTCGGCTTCCTGGACGACCAACCCCGCGGTCCGCAGAGCTTCCACGAACGGCAGTGCACTGCCGTCGATGGCGGGTAGCTCGGCGTTGTCCAGCTCGACGACCAGATTGTCGATGTCCAGCGCACGCACCGCCGCCAGGCAATGCTCCACCGTCTCGATCGAGGCCGTCCCGTTACGCAGCGACGTGCGCCGCGCCCGCTTGGAGAGGTTGTCCAGCCGCGCTACGACGCGCACCGGGTCGGGCTGGTCGGTGCGCACGAACGTAATGCCGCTGCCGGGCGGCGCGGGCTTGAAGCGCACCGTGACCGGTAGTCCGGTGAAAAGCCCGCGACCCGAAATCTCAGCTTCGCCTTGTACGGTCTTCTGTAGACTCAAGCCGTTCGACCCGTTTCAATAGGTCCCGCAGTTGCTCGATTATCTTCGGCAGCCGCCGAATGCCAACCGCCTGACGCCCAAACGCATTCACCTCCACCGCCGGAATGCCACGATACACCTTCCCGTCGGGAAGGCTCTCGGCGACGCCGGACTTGGCGGCGACCACGACGTTGTTGCCAATGCGCAGGTGGTCGATCAGCCCCACCTGGCCGGCCAGCACCACATGGTGCCCGAGCGTGGTCGAGCCCGACACGCCGCACTGGCTGACCAGGATGCAGTCTTCGCCGATGCAGACATTGTGGCCGATCTGCACGAGGTTATCAATCTTCGTGCCCCGGCCGATGCGGGTTTCGCCGCTGCGCGCCCGGTCGATGCAGGTATTGGCCCCGATTTCGACGTCATCCTCAATTACGACGTGGCCGATCTGCGGAATTTTGTGGTGCTGACCGCCGCGCTGGTGGTAACCGAAACCGTCGGCCCCGATCGTCGCATTGGCGTGGATGACCACGCGGTCGCCGAGGCTCGTGTACTCGCGCACGACGACATTCGGCCACAAAACGCAGTCGCGACCGATGCGGCTGTGTGCGCCGACGTACACCCCGGGGTGCAGCACCGTGCCGGGACCGACGACCGCGTGGGCGCCAACAAAGGCGTGCGGCGCAATACTCGCCCCCGCGACCATCGCGGTCTCCGCAACGCGCGCCTCGCGATCGACACCCAGCGGTACCGGCTCCACCGGCGGTTTCAACGCCGTCAGAACCTGGCACATCGCCAGGTCAGGGTCGGCTACGCCAATCGTCGTGCGGTCCGGCGGCGGCGCGCAGGCCGCGGGGATCACGACGATGCCCGCCTGCGACACCTCGGCCCGCGGCAGCAGCTCCGCTTTGCCGACCCACGAAACCGCTTCCGGACCCGCCTCCTCCAGCGTGCCGACGGTGCGCACCACGCGCGCCCCGTCGCCGCTCAGCGTACCGCTGAGCAGACGGGCGAGTTCGGCCGCCGTGATGGAGGGCGCAGCCGACATCCGCTACGGCACCTGCAACAGCATTTTCTCTTTCGGCTTTGTGCGGTAGTCCGCATTCACCTTGTCGAGCACCACCTGGGTGATGTCGGCGGCCGGATTCGCATACAGCAGGTGCAGACTGCGAATCTGGTCCTTGATCACGTCGGGGTCCATCGACACCTGCTCGAAGTCACCCTTGTAGAGCACCAGATCGTAGCCGTCGCGTTTGGCGAGCGCCTCGACCGCGCGTGTGATTTCCCTGTAGATGCGAATCGACCAAATGCCGAGTTCGCGGGCCGTGTCGGCCTGCTTGAGGTCACGCCAGTTCTTGTAGTCGATCTGCAGGGCGAGCATCTCACGCATCCGCTGCACCAGCGTCGGGTCGTTTGGGTCCATGCGGTCCAGCTCGGCCTGGAGCGTGTCGATCTTGTCCTTGCGCTGCTTGTCCTCAGCCAGTACGCGGTCGCGGTGACCGTTGAACTCCTCGCTCAGGTCCTTCTGCCGCTGGTACTCATTGATGACGTGAATCACGTTCACGCAGGCGACCCGGCCGCTGAGCGGCGTCGCCCCGCCCTGGGCCAGAATGCTCCTGCCAAACGCCAGCGCGGTCACGCCGACGGCGATACCCGTCAACAATCCCGGTAGCCATGCTCGCTTCATGAGAATCTCCTTGGTTTCGCGCGTGCCAGGCCGGTGGACCCGACCCACGCCATCTGCACAACGCGCGGAAATCGCCGCCGGCGGCCGCGCGTCCGCCTGTCCGGGTGCCCATTGTCGTCGGATCGGGCAGAGGCACAAGGGGACGGCACGCGGCGCGCCGGTTACCGCCGGCCGTTGGTGTTGTCCGCCCCCACCAGGATCTTGCAAATTTGTACCGCCAGGCCCCCATCGCCCGGTCCGTTGATCAGCAGCGCAAAGGCGAGCACCGTGCCGTCGCCGCGCGTGATGTAACCCGCCAGCGCATGCACGCCGGCGAGGGTGCCGGTCTTACCGCGCATGCGGCCGCGCAAGGCGGGCTCGTCGAACCGCCGCTGCATCGACCCGAGCTTGCCCGGCTCAGCCAGGCTCTGCAGAAACACCTCCGCGTGCGGGTGGTGGCGCATGCGCACGAGCAACCGCGTGAGCTGCGCCGCGCTCGCCATGTTCTGATGACTGAGCCCGCTCCCGTCGCGAAACGTCGCCCCGGTTACGTCGAGGTTCAGCCGCGCCAGAGCAGCTTGCAGCTCGGCCCGGCCGCGGTCCCAACTGCCCGCCGCGCCGCTGCGTCCCCCGTCGGGCCCATAAGCCGCGAGGGCTTTCATCAGACACTCGGCAAACATATTCTGGCTGAACGTGTTGCAGCGCCACAGCACGTCGGGCAGGTTCGTCGTGTGTGTCGCCACCCG
This sequence comes from Phycisphaerae bacterium, assembly GCA_020058145.1. Classification (GTDB taxonomy): domain Bacteria; phylum Planctomycetota; class Phycisphaerae; order UBA1845; family Fen-1342; genus JAGVEP01. Next base: position 13,364 of record JAGVEP010000105.1, read on the forward strand.
CGCGGCCGAGGCCAGCTCGCCGGCGGACAACGTGCGGCGGACGATGTCGCCGGGGACCAGGACGCCGCGGCGCTCCAGCGCCTGCTTGAGTGCCTGAGCGAAAAACAGCGTCGGCTGCCGCACGCACACCGGCTCGAACGGGCCGCCGGTCGTGACGGTGCCGGCCAGTTGGATCACGTCGCTGTCGGGGCCCCGCTTGATGACCGGGGCCTGCTTCTTGCCGCGCCGCAGCCGGTTGTCGAGCGCACTGAGCGGGATTTCCGGCCGCAGCTTCAGGGCGACGTCGGCCCCGCGGATGACCGCCGTCGCATCGAGGCAATTGTCGTTGATGTTGAGGCCGCCGACGGGCGCCTGGTACCAGCGATCCGCTTGATTGTCCGGCCAATCCGGGTGCCGCACCTCGTTATCAAAGATGGAATCGTCGAGCACGATGCGGCTGAGGGCCGTCACACCGTGCGTCCGGAGCGCCTCCGCCCACTCATCGAACACTTGGTTCAGGTTTCGCTTGAATCGGTCTTCGAGGCGTTCGTCGCCGAACCCGGGGTCACCGGACCCGACGACCCAGAGCTGATCGCCGTGCAGGTACACCTGAGTCTGAAACTCGAACCCCGGACCAAAACGGTCCAGCGCGGCTGCCGTGACGAACAGTTTCTGCACGCTGGCGGGTTTCAGGAGCACGTCCGCCTGGTGCGCGAACACGTCCGCACCACTCTCGGCGTCCACAACCACAAGCGCAACCGCGGTCGACCGCGGCACGCCGGCCAGGGCGCGCTCCAGCCGCGCGTTGA
>JAGVEP010000374.1 GCA_020058145.1 Phycisphaerae bacterium
CGACCTGTTGAAACTGCTGACGCGGCTCGAAACCACCCCGGCACGCGCCAAGTCCGCGTGATAAAATACGTCACCGAATTAACGGGGCAGAGCACTAAGTCGCCAAGTCACCAAGCGGGCCGCTACAGCGCCCACCACGCCGCGACCGCGATCGCTGCGGTTTCGACGCGGAGAATGTGCGCGGTGAGCCGGACGATCTCGCCGCCGGCGGCACGGAGCATGTTTAGCTCATCGTCCGTGAGCCCGCCTTCCGGCCCGATCACCACGGCGACCTCGCGCGTGTGTGGGTACCCGTCGCGCAGACGATCTGCGAGCGTCGGCGCGTCGGGCGACGGGTGGGCCACGAGCAGGGGGTCCGCACCACGCGCGGCGCACGCGTCCGGCAGCGACATTCCGGTCGCAATCTCCGGCAAGCGCGCCCGGCGACACTGTTTGCACGCCTCGATGGCTGTGCGGCGGAGTTTTTCGACGTGGCCGGGGTTGAGGCGCACGACCGAGCGCTCAAAGTCCGCCAGAATCAATCGTGAAACCCCCAATTCCGTGCATTTCTCGACCAACCAGTCGAGCCGGGCTCCTTTGCAGCCTGACACGATCAGCGTCAGCGCCCGGCTGGTCGGCGGAACCTCCTCCACGGAGCTGATGAGCACGCGCGTGGCGCCTGGCCGCGTGCGTCGGCGTTTATCAGTGGCTGACAGATCGTCAGGCTCGCCGAGCAAGACGCCCTCACCTACGTGTCCGACGCCGTCAAAGAGCGTCAGCGCGTCGCCCGCGCGCAGCCGGCGGCTCTGACGAACATGCCGCGCCTCGGCGGCGTCAAGCTCGATTTCGCCGCAGTGCAGTGCGGGGCAGTAGAACCAGGGAGCGTCCATGGGGGGAGATTATAAGCTGCGTGGCCAAGCGGGCTGATGAGACGGGCTGGGAAGGGTGCAGGGCTGTTTGCGCTCGGTCATTCACTCGCTGGCGCTTCGTGTTCTGATTCACTCGCTGGCGCTTCGTGTTCTGATTCACTCGCTGGCGCTTCGTGTTCTGATTCACTCGCTGGCGCTCGCGGCTCGGCCGGCTGGGGCCGAGCTGGGCCATTACCGCTACCCGACGGTGGCCGCGACTTTGCGTAACGCTGCCGGCAGAACCTCGAACAGCCGCTCCAGGTCCGCGTCGGTGTTGAAACGGCCTAGCGACATGCGAATTTCGCCCTGCGCGATCTGCGGGTCGATCCCCATCCCACGCAGCACGTGCGACGGTTCCAAGGAGCCGCTGGCACACGCCGCCCCGGTCGAGACGCAAATCCCCGCTTCGCTGAGCAGGATGACCAGCGGCTCAGACGGAATGCCAGGGAAGCACACGCAGGCAGTGTTCGGCAAACGCGGCGACTCGGACCCCATGACGCACACGTCTGGGCAGCGCCGGCGGAGTTCGGCCTCCAGTCGCTCGCGCAGGGCGCCGATACGCGCATTCACCATCGGCTCCTGCTCGCGCAGCATCTGACACGCCATGCCGAGGCCGACGATGCCGGGCACATTCAGCGTGCCGCCGCGGCGTTTGCGTTCCTGTGACCCGCCGCGTTGGCACGGAACCAGCGGCGTGCCGCGGCGCACATACAGTGCCCCGGCGCCCTTCGGGCCGTATATCTTGTGGGCACTGAGCGACAGGAGCGCGACGCCGAGCTCGTCCACCTTGACCGGAATCTTGCCCAGGGCGTTGACCGCGTCGGTGTGTACCGGCACGCCGCGCTGCCGGGCGACTTCGCAGACCTCCCGCACGGGGAAGATCACGCCCGTCTCGTTGTTGGCGAGCATGAGCGAGATCAAGGCGGTGTCGGCGCGGATCGCCGCAGCCGCCGCAGCCAGGTCCAGCCGGCCGTGCGCGTCCACCGGCAGGTGCGTGACCGCATAGCCTTCGTGTTCGAGTTGCTCGGCCGTTTCCACGATCGCGTGGTGCTCGACCGTGGTCACGATCAAGTGTCGTTTCCGCGGGTCAGCCGCGAGCACGCCACGCAACGCCAGGTTGTCCGCCTCCGTGCCGCCACTGGTGAAGACGATTTCGCTGTCGCGGGCGCCGATCAGGGCGGCAACTTGCTCGCGTGCGGCTTCCACTTGTGCCGCAGCCTGAGCGCCAAATTGGTGCGCGCTCGACGGGTTCGCGTAAAACTCCGTCAGCATTGGCAGCATGGCCGCAACGACGCGGTCGTCGGGCCGCGTGGTGGCGTTGTTGTCGAGATAGGTAATCTGGGTGCTCATTCATTGTCCGTATTGGGATCGAGGTCCCAGTCCAGGGCCAGCCGTTCTTTCAGTCCGGTATCGCGGACCGCGTGGCCGTCGTTGAAGGCGTAGTTCGCACCGCCGTAGTGGCGCTCGTCGATGTAGGCCTCGGCCTCGAGCCCGGCGACGTGCTCGCGTGGGATGTAGCTTAGCCGCAGGTCATTCGGGTCGGTCACGCGCGGGTTGGCGTCCATAAGCAGGGGGAGTTTGGCTTTGATGGCGTCCAGCGTGCCCTTGCGCCAACTGATTTCGTACACGCGGTAGTGGCCCGTGCTGTTGGTCATGGGCACGGCCTCTTTGCAGACCCACAGCTCGTACTTTCCGTCCGTGTTGCGCTGCACCGGAAAGTCATTCGCGTCGCTGTAATCGTGGTCGCGATAGAGATACAGGTACACGGCCTCCGCCCAGCCGTGCCGGTGCGGCTCCGTTTGCGGTCCCACGTCGTACATCAGCGGCGGCAGCGCGAAGTCGTGGTCGTGCGAGTACGCCGTCACCGCCTTCATGAGCTCGCTCAGTCGCGTCAGGCACAGCGTCGATTTCGCCTGCTGGCGGGCCCGCGACAGCGACGGCGTCAGGATTGAGATCAGCAGCGAGATAATCGCAACCACGACGAGTAGCTCGATAAGCGTGAAGCTGCGTGACGCTGCTTGGTGCGGTTGTCTTTCCACGTCCGTATTATACTGCACGTTGGGCGGGCACCGCCCACCAATGATCGCCCATTGGGACGGAAAAACCGCTGGGCATTGCCCACCCTACGGCCCCGTGCGTGACAAATGACCGCTGAACACGAGTATCCGGCTCCGACCCCCGCCCAACTCCGGGCACGTCTCGATTTCGACGACGCCAAACTGCTCGCGGAGTGCGAAATTCACCTTCACCGCACCGGCGGACCCGGCGGCCAACATCGCAACAAGGTCGTCTCCGCCGTTCGGCTCTGTCACCGCCCGAGCGGCTTCGTTGTCACCGCGACAGAGCGGCGGTCGCAGCATGAGAACAAATCCAACGCCTTGGCGCGTCTGAGGGAGGCCATCGCGGTCGGCGTGCGCTGTCCGCCGCCGGCGGAGATTGTCTGGCCGCCGAGCGTGCAGCTTCGCGACCGGCAGCTTCGCGTGAGCCCGCAGAATGCCGCCTTCTGGCACGTTCTGGCACTCGTGCTCGACGAATTGGCGGCCCAGCAAGGACAAGCCGCCGCCGCCGCCGCCCGCCTGGGGGTCAGCACGTCAAGCCTGACGCGGTTCCTCGCAGATCATCCCAAGGCGTGGATCGAGGCGAACCGTGTACGGAACGTGAACGCTCTGCCGCCGCTGCGCGCGTGAACGGACCATATAATCCGGGGCGGGAATGGACGCAGGGTCCGCTGTGCAGACGATCGGGTCTGACATAGGTGTCCGCCGTGAAATCTCGGCCAGTGCCCCCCATCGCATTGCCGCAACTCGCCACGCGCGACTCCGGCGACGTGCCGCGCGCGGGCTGTGGCCCGCTGCGCAAATCCACCCGCAGCCGCTGGCGGGCGTTGACCCTCATCGGCGTCCACATCCTTTTTGGGCTGCACTTTTTGCACTGGTACCTGCGCGGGCGGACGGTCACGCCCGTCGAACTCAGCGAAGCGATGCGGACCCTGGAACAGGGGTTGGTGAATGCCGGGTTCATCGTCTTCGCCCTCGCCATCCTCAGCACGCTGGTACTGGGACGCTGGTTCTGCGGCTGGGGTTGCCACGTGGTTGCGCTGCAGGACCTGTGTACGTGGCTGTTGAAGAAGCTCGGCATACGCCCACGACCGTTCCGCTCGCGGCTGCTCGTGTATGTTCCGCTGCTGGCGGCCCTGTACATGTTCGTATGGCCGAGCGTACTGCGCGTCTGGCAGGGCCAGCCGCGGCCGGCCGCCGTCTGGTACCTGACCACCTACGATTTCTGGGCCACCTTCCCGGGCCTCTGGATATCGCTGCTGACGTTCTTCATCTGCGGCTTTCTGATCGTCTACCTGCTTGGAAACAAGGGGTTCTGCACCTACGCGTGTCCCTACGGCGGCTTTTTCGGTGTCGCGGACCGCGTCGCGCCGGGCAAGATCCGCGTGACGGACGCCTGCGACGGCTGCGGGCACTGCACCGCGTCCTGCACGTCCAACGTGCGCGTACACGAAGAGGTTCGGCACTTCGGCATGGTTGTCAACCCGGGCTGCATGAAGTGTACCGACTGTATCAGCGTGTGCCCGAAAGACGCCCTGTACTTCGGCTTCGGACGACCGACCATTGCCGCGGGAAGGCCCCGCCTCAGCCGCCCGCAGCGGCGATACGACTACTCGTGGCGCGAAGAAATCGCGCTGGCGGCGGTTTTCCTGATCGCGCTCTATGCGTTTCGCGGGCTCTACGAGGCTGTGCCGTTCCTGCTGTCGCTCGGGCTGGCCGCCATCTCGGCCTTCGTGCTGCTTCAGGCCGGGCGCTTGCTGTACACGCCCGCGGTGACGTTCCAACGGGCGGCGCTACGCCGCGCAGGGCGCATAACGCGCACCGGCGGCGCGCTGGTGCTGGCCGTGTTTATTGCTCATTCCGCACTTGTCCAATACCACGCCCACGCGGCGGAGAACCTGTTGACACAGGCGCGGCGCGCCCAGGAGCTGCCGCAGGGCCAGGGCGATGTCGGTGTCGTGCAACTCGCGCGGCAGAGCCTTGACCACCTGACGTGGGTACGCCGTTTCGCCCTGCTGCCGAGTGCCAAGACGGAGGCGCAGCTCGGGGCCGTCGCGTTGTTCCTCGGCGAGCGCGCTGCGGCGCGGACGCAC
>JAGVEP010000042.1 GCA_020058145.1 Phycisphaerae bacterium
GCCGGCGGCCCCGACGCCGCGCCGGGCATCACGGCCCGCGACGTTTGGCGGATCGTGAAGCAACGCAAGGTGCTGATCACCGTGGTCTTTGCGGTGCTGTATGTGCTCGTGGGGGCGGCGACGTTTGCGATCTGGCGGTATGCGCCGACTTACCACAATGAGGCGTTTCTCGTGCTCATTCCGCCGGTCGAGAGTTGGAAGAGCTTCCGCGAGGAATTTCTCCCGAAGGAGTACGTCACGCAGCGCATGGCCACCGAGGCCGGCGCGATTCGCGACCCGTCGCTGCTGATGAGAGTGCTCGAGCGCCCGGAAATCCGGGGGACCAGGTTCTACACGTGGTACGGTAACAACTTCAACCGGGCGCTCAGCGACTTCCAGAAACTGCTCGACGTCACTCCAATCCGCGACTCGTTTCAAATCCGGGTTTCGATCGCCCTGCGCGACCCGGCGGAAGCACGGCTCGTCGTGAACACGGTCGTCGACGAATACCTCACTTTGTCCAGGTCCCGCGGCACGGACGTGGACCAGCAGCGGCTCGATACGCTGAAAAACACGCAGGCCAAGGCGATGGAAGACTTGCGGGCGACCCGGGCACAGACCAAGGCCATCCGCGAAACCCGCGACATGCCGGCCATGGAAGGCGATCGCGACGTCAAAGTCGAGATCATCGCCGTCCTGCAGAACACCACCGCCGAACTCCGCACGCGCGAGGCTGACGTGCAGGCCCAGCTTTCGACGGTGCGGGGTGTGGACCCGCGCAATCTGCCGCTTTCGGCCGAAATGAAGGTGTTCATCGAGGCCGACCCGGTGCTGCGCTACTACCGCCAACAGGTCGAGATGATGGACATCCAGATGGATGCGATGCGCAAGAACACCGCCGGCGACAACCACCGGCAGATGCGCCTGCTGGCCGATCAGCGCCAGGGGCACGCCGCAAAGGAGTCGGCGCGGCGGGAGGAGCTCATTGAGGATCTGCGCGGTCGACAGGTCGAGAGTTTGCAGCAGGAGTTGGCCCGCATCCGCAACATGATGGGCAAGGTCATGGACCAGCTCATGGAACAGCAGGCCACGCAGCGCGACCTCGACGACGCGATTCAGAAATACCAGGATCTGAAGCAAGACGAGGAGCGGCTGAACAAGGAAGTCGAGGCGATCGGGTCGGCCTACCGCGAGGCGGAGAACGCCTTCCAGATTCAGAAACGCGAAGGGCGGCTCGATAAACGCCCGGCGACACGCGATCCGCTCTGGCCGAGCCGCCCCAATCCCGTGCTCTACCTGGGCGGCGGGTTCGTTGTGGCGCTCCTGGTGGCCGTGGGCCTGGCGTTCCTGCGCGAAGTAACCGACCAGGCGCTGCGCACGCCGATCGATGTGGCCCGCTTCGGGCGGCTCTCGGTGCTCGGCTCCGTGCCGCTGCTGGACGAGGAGGAGGCGGAACTCGAAGCGATCGAGCACGCGACGCGGCGGGCCCCGCAATCACTGGTGGCCGAGGCGTTTCGCCAGATTCGCGCCCACCTGACGTTCAGCGGCCCACTCGAATCTCAGAAGGTCCTGCTGATCACCAGCCCCGGACCAGAGGAAGGCAAGACGGCCACGGCCATCAACCTGGCCGTCACTTGCGCGCAGAGCAACCAGCGCGTACTCCTGATCGATGGCAACTTCCGCCGGCCCGCAATCCGCGCGGCGTTTCAAAAGACCCGCGCCGAGGGCCTGAGCAACGTCCTGATCGGGCAGTACCAGCTTGAGCAGGCTGTCTCCGGGACTGAAGTGCCCGGCGTGGATGTGCTGACCAGCGGGCCTATGCCGCCCAACCCGGCCGAGCTGCTCGGCTCGCCGCAAATGCGCGCGCTGCTCGACATGGCGCGGCAACGCTACGACCGTGTGCTGCTCGACGGCCCGCCGTGTCTGCTGATCAGCGATGCGCTGGTCGCGGCGACGCTGGTCGACGCGGTGATCATCGTCGCGCGAGCGGATCAGGGCTCCAAGGGCAGCCTGCGCCGCGCCCGTGAGCAGTTCCAACGCCTCAACGTGCGGGTGATCGGCGCGATCTTCAACGGCGTGCGGGCACGGCCAGGTGGCTACTTCCGGCAGGCGTACCGTGACTTCTACGACTACTCCAACCAGGAGGTCGTCCCACAGGAACTGACGGGCGGCCCACCCCCGGAACTGGACAACCCGGGTTAGACGACGAGGTTGACCAGACGTCCCCGGGCCACGATCGCCCGCTTGATCGGGCGGCCCGCCAGCTCGCGGGCCACGGCCTCGATTTTACGCGCCAGCTCGACGATCTGGTCGTCCGTGGCGTCGGCCGCGACGGTGATACGCCCGCGGATCTTGCCCAGGACCTGCACGGCGATTTCGACGGCATCGTCGCGCGTCAAGGCGGCGTCGTAACTCGGCCACGGCGCATACGCGATCGACGATTTGTGCCCAAGGCGCTGCCAGAGCTCCTCGCAAATGTGCGGAGCCAGGGGGGACAGAATCTGCAGAAAACGCTCGACCTGGTCGCGGGCCAGAACCTTGGTCTTGGCCGCCTCGTTGATCCACACGATCATCTGGGCAATGGCTGTGTTGTAGGCGAAGCGCTCGATGTCCTCGGTCACCTTCTTGATCGTCTTGTGGAGCAGACGCTCGACATGCTCATCGCGTACGTCGCCCAGCGCGGGGTTAAGCACGGGGGCAGACGCCGCCTGTCCCTCGGGCGCGGGGGGCACGACGAGCCGCCAGACGCGCTGCAAGAAGCGGTGCACGCCGATAATGTCCTGCGTGTTCCAGGGCTTGGACTTCTCGAGCGGCCCCATGTACATCTCGTAGAGCCGCAGCGTGTCGGCCCCGTACTCGTGGATGATGGCGTCCGGGTTGACGACGTTCTTGAGCGATTTGGACATCTTCTCGACGGCCGACGTGAGCGCCTGTCCAGTCTCTTTGTGGTACGGAGTGTTATCGCGGAACTCGACCTTCTCGTGCTCGACGTACATCCCGCGCGGGTCACGGAAGGCGTGCGCCTGGATCATGCCCTGATTGAAGAGCCGGTGAAAGGGCTCGGGCGTGGAGACGACGCCGAGATCGTAGAGCACTTTGTGCCAGAAGCGGGCGTAGAGCAGGTGCAGGACCGCGTGTTCGGCGCCGCCGACGTACAGATCAACGCCGCCGACCTTGGGTGTGCCGTCCGGCAGCTTGCCGCCCATCCAATAACGTTCGACCTGCGGGTCGATTAGCGCTTGGGCGTTGCGCGCATCGCAAAACCGCAAGTAGTACCAGCACGAGCCGGCCCACTGGGGCATGGTGTTCGCCTCGCGGCGGAAAACCTCGCCGCCGCGGCGGACCGTCAGCCAATCCGTCGCGCGCGACAGCGGCGTCTGGGGCTGGGCGTCTGGATCGTCGCTGGCGTGCGGACGGAAGTCCTCAATTTCCGGGAGCGCGACGGGCAGTTCCGACTCGTCCACCGCCACGATCCGGCCATCTTCGCCGTACAGAATCGGGAACGGCTCGCCCCAGTAGCGCTGCCGCGAAAACAGCCAATCCCGCAACTTGTACTGCGTGGTGCCTTCGCCCAGGTCGCGCTCTTCCAGCCAGCGGATGAGCTTGCACTTGGCTTCTGGCGTCGGTAGATCGTTCAGCACGCACTGGCCGCTGAAGTGGTCTTCGCCGTCGGGCGGTGAGTTCACGGAAACGCCGTCATCGACGAAACCACGCCAATCGCGGCCTGTGGGCGGCTTGACCACCGCGACCACTTCGAGGCCGAAGGTCTCGGCGAATTCGAGGTCGCGCGTGTCGTGCCCCGGCACCGCCATGATCGACCCGGTGCCGTAGCTGATGAGGACGTAGTCGGCCACCCAGATGGGGACGCGCTTGCGGTTCACCGGGTTGACGGCATAGGCGCCGGTGAACACGCCGGTCTTCTGTTTGTTGTCGGCGGTCCGGTCCAGCTCCGACTTCTGCTTGGCCTGGTTGACGTAGGTCCGGACTTCCTCGCGTCGTTCGGGCCGCGTGATGATCGGCACGAGCCGGTGCTCGGGCGCGAGCACCATGTACGTGGCGCCGAAGAGCGTGTCGGGTCGCGTCGTGAACACGCGAATGATCTGGCCGGCGGCCGGACCGCTGCCCTCAATCGCAAAATCGACGTACGCACCCGCGCTGCGGCCGATCCAGTTGCGCTGCATGAGCTTGATCGGCTCGGGCCAGTCCAGAAACTCGAGGTCTTTGAGCAGGCGGTCGGCGTACTCGGTGATGCGCAACATCCACTGCCGCAACGGCCGCCGATAGACGGGCTGGTCGCCGCGGTTGCTGCGCCCCTCGTTGGTTACCTCCTCGTTCGAGAGGACGGTGCCGAGCGCCGGACACCAGTTCACCGGCACCTCGGCGAGATAGGCGAGCCGGTGCTCCGCCCGGTATGCCTCGATCGCCGGCGGACCCTGCGCTTTGACGTCCGGCGGGATGGGCAGCTTGTCGATCGGCCGTGCGGCCCCGACCACCGGCCGGCCGGCCGGGTCGGTCCAGCGATATTCCGGGTCGTACCAGGAATTGTAGATTTTCAGGAAGATCCACTGCGTCCAGCGGTAGTACTCCGCGTCGCAGGTAGCCAACTCGCGGTCCCAGTCGTACGACAGCCCGAGCATCTTGAGCTGCCGCTGGTAGGTCTCGGTGTTGTTCCGGGTCGTGATCCGCGGATGAACGCCGTGCTCGACGGCGTACTGCTCGGCGGGCAGGCCGAACGCGTCCCAGCCCATCGGGTGCAGCACGTTGTAGCCGCGCGTGCGCATGAAGCGCGCCAGGATGTCGGTCGCGATATAGCCCAGCGGGTGACCCACGTGCAGGCCGGCACCGGATGGATAGGGGAAGAAGTCGAGGACGTAGAACTTCGGCGCGTCACTCTCCGGCTCGCCGGGCTGCGCCGCGCGGAAGGTCCCGTGTTCGTCCCAATGTCGCTGCCATTTCGGCTCGAGTGCGTTGAAATCGTAAGCGTGGCTCATGGCTCAGAGGGACGCTGGGCCTCGGAAGCTGCGGACTCGAAGCGGGCCCGCTCCTTCACGTTCGCGGACGCGAGCCAATCGGTGATGAATCGTTGCCGCTCGCGCTGTTGGCCGTCCTTGAGCGACTGGGCCAGTTGTGCGTCGAACGACTCCCGGTACAGCGGCTTAACCTGGGTCAGCTCGGCCACGACCCACTTGTTCTGACTCGCGATCGGCTGGCGCACGATGCGTTTCGTGTCGTTGTCGCCCGCGGGGGCGTCCGCCAGCGCAAACAGTGCCTTAACCAGCTCCGGCACGCGGCCGACCCGCAGCAGCACACCGGCCTGCCGCGTGAAGTCGGCGGAGAATGGCTGGAGGTTTTCAACATATTTCGTCGCGGGCGGCGGCGGGGCC